>CAZGNX010000018.1:0-15810 GCA_964527065.1 uncultured Pseudomonadales bacterium | reverse complement strand
TGGCAGCTAGACTACCCTCTTTGAGGACACAGTCATAGGCACCTAGGCGCATACTTGCACCGTTGCCTTTGATCCTTTGGTACTTGGGGTCAAAGGGAATGTCATAAATTATGGGTTCTTTGGTTTTTGGGTCGATCTCCGTAGAGTCAGCATCTTTGATGCCCACTACGTTGCGCGCATATTCAATAGCTGCAAGCTGGAGACCATAACAGAGACCGAGGTAAGGGATCTTGTTCGTCCGGGCATACTCGATAGTCATGATCTTGCCGGCGGTGCCCCGAGCGCCCCAGCCAATGGGGACAATAATGCCGTCTACCTCATCAAGCTGGGCTGTCCCTTCTTTTTCTATCAATGCAGAGTTTATGCTCTTGATGGTGAGCTCGATCTCCTTGTCGATGGCCGCATGGTCGAGCGCTTCAAAGAGTGCGTGATAGGAATCTTTGAGATTATAGTTGCCGGTTTTGAAATATTTGCCTACGATGGCGAGCGTAAGGATTTTACTTTTCCTGCCGACCGCCTTTTCTACAAGCAAATCCCAGGCTGCCAAGTCCGAATGGGCATCTTTGAGACCGAGTTTGGCGAGTACTTTGCTATCAAAGCTCTGGGCATGGAAATTGAGCGGGACTTGGTAGATGCTCTTTTGATCCTGGTTGATAATAATATCTTGGGGATGCATGTTGCAGAACAAGGCGAGACGTTCGAGGCGGCGAGCGTCGAGTGCCACCTCTGAGCGAGCCACGAGGAAATCTGGTTGGATGGACATGGCGTTGAGTGCTTTGACAGAGAGCTGGGTGGGTTTGGTCTTGGGTTCACCAACGTGTGCAGGAGTTGGGAGATAGCTTACATGGACATGCACCACTGTGTCACCGCCTGTGAGCTTCATAATACGAGAGGCCTCATAGTACAAGACATTCTGGTATTCGCCAGTGGTGCCGCCGAGCTCTACCAGACAAATATCGGCTTTGTCGGTACTGGCGGCAAGACGAATACGGCGTATGATCTCGTCGGTGACGTGAGGGATGGCCTCGATATCCTCGCCTCCATAGCCATTATCACGTTCGCGGTCGATCACAGCCTTGTAGATCTGTCCAAGGGTGACAAAGTTGTGGGTGCCCAGGTTCTTGCCCAGGAAGCGTTCATAATTACCTAGATCCATGTCAGTCTCGGTGCCATCTTCACAGAGAAAGGCGTCCCCGTGCTCGATAGGATTGATAAGTCCTGAGTCTATGTTGAGATAATTCTCGCATTTGACTACTGTGACAGCATACCCCTTAGCTTGAAGTAGCATGGCGAGTGAGGCGGTTGTAATACCCTTACCGAGACTAGAGAGAACACCCCCTGAAACGAAGATGTATTTGGTTTGGAGCGGCATAGTCTATTCTACTACAAAATCTCGCTACTAGGCAAGTCGCCACTTTGCTTTTCGAGAATTACGTAGATATCAGCGTTAAACTCGCTTGTGCCCACAAACTCAGCTTCTCCCCGCAAGATCTTTTCGTAGGGAGCGCAGTATTTGCACCCAGCATCCCCGGAAGGACATTTGAACCGCTCGAGTGAGCGGGCTAATTTGATTTCTTTGCCGATTTTGAGCACTTGTTCTTTTGATTTGTCGAGATTGGGCAAGGGCTTGGGGGTGGGGGCATTATCCCGCGCGATATACCAATAGCTAGCCGAGAGAACATCGCGTGTCTGACAATTGTGCGCCAGGAGGTAATAAATCGGAAGTTGAAGAGAGTCAATATTCTCCTCTTTAAGACCCGTCTTGAAATCAATGATGCCGACACCGTCTTTTTCTTCCAAATACTCTAGCCAATCGAGCTTGCCACAGAGAATTAAATTATCCTCCTCTGAAATCCAGTAATAGGGCAAGTTCATTTTGATTTTGACGGCCTTTGCAAGTAGTGGTCCAGGGTGGGCCATGACACGCCGCAACATCTCTGCTCCTCGTTCGCGGAAGATATTTTCACTCTCTTGGCTCTCAAACCCTCCCTTGAGACCGCTGACTTTGGCCCATGCGGGTGCGAAACGCTCAAGTAGGGAGACAGTAAAACGTTCTTTGACTGGCAAAACTGAAAGCGACTCAAGCACCTCATGTACTGCCGATCCTAGAGCCATTTGTGGGGTCATTAACGAAATTTTGTGGTTGTTGCGGGGATCGCGATAGATCGTGCTCAGATAATAACTGCGTGGACAATGCTTGAAATGGTTGATTGTCGAGTGAGATAGCCAAATGGCAGTGAATTTGTCCATGAGTCAAGTATAGCGTATGCAGTATACTGTATAGGGTATGGGGAAAAAGCTAAAGAGATATGTGGAGAATTTTGTGGGTAGTACTGCGTGGAACATACTGATTGCCTCGTACCTGATTGCGATTGTAGGTGGATTGGGGCTTAGTTTGTGGCAGCAGCAGGAGAGCGAGCGGACGCTTGTTGCGCAAATTACCGAGAGCAATCAAGTAGCAACCGACCTCACTTTGATTGCTGACCAGTATGAATTACTCAAAAATGATGATCAGATCGCCAAGAATGCGAGTTTGAGTGCGGAATTAGAGAGTATTTATCAGACATATAATCAGGGAGCTAAACTATTTGAGGAGCGGGCAGACCTGATAGTAACTGGTGGTAAAGTCAGTACAGTTGACAAGGAGCTGGCCAAGTTCCTCAGATACCTCGGTGACAAAAAATGGCAGGAGGCTCGTGAACAAGCTGCCAAAGTACAGGCTGAGATCGACAAGATTGTTGTCGCAAATATCCCCAAGGTGAGCGTGCCAGTGAATGCCCCCGCAAGCAACACCTTGCCTGGATCGGGATACACGCGGCAAAAAGTCGCAACACCTAGAGGCGAATTTGTAGTGTCTATGGTAGTGGCGCCTGGTGCTCGCGCTGTCATAGAGACGGCAGGTGACTCAGATTGCAGCGATAATTGTCCTACCAAGAGCTTGGCGGAGCATGTTGCGGCAAGTGGCGGGTTTGCCGGAATAAACGGCGCATACTTTTGCCCTCCTGACTATGCCCAGTGTCAAGGAAAGGTAAATAGTTTTGATACTCTGGCAGTGAATGGTCGGACAAAGGCTGTGCTCAACCGAGCCAATAATGTCTATTCGACTGTACCCCTCGTGGCTGCCTACGGCTTTAGCCTCTCATTCTATGATCAGACGGTACAGTGGGGAGCTGACACAAGCAGTGGAGGTGGGCTCGCCAACTATCCCCGGCTCTTGCGCGATGGTATGATCGCAACTGAGCAAGAGAACGGCAAGGGGACGCGCGGGTTTATTGGGGTCAAAGATGGAGCGATAGTGATAGGGCATATCTACGGAGCCTCGTTTGCCGACAGCGCGGTGGTACTGCAGACCCTAGGTCTCCAGAATGCACTCAACCTCGATGGTGGGGGCTCTAGTGCTCTCTGGGTTGACGGAGGATACAAGGTAGGTCCAGGTAGGAGTCTGCCTACCGCGATAGTCTTGGTCAGGTAAAAAGGTAATTAAGTAATGGAGTAACGAGGAATAGAGCGCAAAAGTGTACGCATTTCTTTGGTTTTGGGATAATACTTGGTGACCATGTCCCAAAACCGTTTGCCATGGCCACGCCATCGCAGATGTGCGAGTTCGTGGATTACTACATAAGTAACTGCCTCAGGCGGGGTAAAGCGAAGTGCGAGATTGAAGGAGAGCACGCCCGAGGGTGCGCAAGTGCCCCAATATGAGTGGACATGGGTGAAGCGGAGTCCTTTGGGCACAAGCCCCATGAGCGAGCTATGTTTCTTGAGTTCCTTTTGGATATATGACTTGACTTGAGATTCTGTAAAGTGCTCAACCTGAGCCGGCTGAGGTTTTTTGAGATGATCCAGACGCTTGACGATCCAGGCAGACTTGTCTCGTACGAACTTGTCGATCAAAAGCTTGGGCATCAGGTAGGGCGCGCGAGCGATTACCTGTCCCTGTGCGTTGACTTGGAGCGAGAGCGTGCGTTTGTGGGCGCGAATGAGAGTGTAATCCATATGAGTGATTGTACTTTACCGACCAAACGCAATGGCGTCGCGGACGTGACCACTAGAACCCAAGAACGAGCCGTAGGTGACGCTATACTCTCCCCACTTGTTGTTGAGCTGATCAAAGGAGTGCAGGAGGGACTGGCGGGCAGGCAGATCTACGAGAAGGCTAAGTTGGCCTGGATCTCTGGCTAGATCAAAATAACTGACGGCTAACTGTTTGACCATTGGCTCTCTGGTGACAGGGTGGCTGGCGCTATATAGTGTCAAAGCCCTAGAGAGGAGCGAGGGATCGTCAGAGACAGCAAGGGGTGAGGTGGTGCTCTTGTGCCACGAGGTGTGGTTGTCATAACGCAGAGCTAGGTGTGTGCCATAGGCAAGATAGCCATCACGACGCAGGCGCCTGGCTGCTTTGGCGACTAGCTTGGCGAGGATAGGACGCCAGTCTGTGTAAGCCATGGGGTGTGGGAGGACGTAGGACTGGCCGTAGCTACGGCGGGCAAAAGTAAGGTCATCGACTTCATAGCCGCGCAAGCGCGTGTACCAGTACCTCCCCAGGACAGACTGGAAGGCGCTTTTGAGAGTCTGGATGTTCGCCTGTGCAAACTGGGCAATCGTAAAAATACCCACGCGATGGAGCCGTGCTTCGTTGCGCGTGTTGATGCCACACAAATCTTGGAGTTTTAACTTGCCATATACGTCTAGGTAGTTGGTGTGATCGATGATGTCAAAGCCGTCGGGTTTGTGCAGACCGGAGGCAAGCTTGGCTAGGATCTGGTTGGTCGAGACGCCGATGGAGACCCGCAACCAGTCGCCAATCTCTGATTTGATGCGAGATTTGATCTCCTGGGCAATTGTGCAAGGTTCGTAACCTTGTAAGGGGAGTGTTAACACAAATTCGTCGATCGACTTGGAGACCAAGTGATCGCTGTACTGCGATAGCAAAGCTTGGAACTGTGCGTGGACCTCCCGATATTTGGATGGGTCGGCCTCGCGAACGATCAAAAAAGGACAAAGTTTGAGACCATCCTGGACTGTCATGCCCGTTTTGATTCCATAGAGCTTGGCTTCGACTGAGGGAGCGAGGATCGCACCATAGGGCTGGGCGTAGGCAGCCACAGCCACTGGATTGCCCCGCAAGAGCGGGTTGGCTTGCTGTTCGACGCTCGCAAAGCAAGAATTGAGATCGATGTGCATGATTCTGGGTAGCGCAGGGTTAAAGTCAGCGACTTTACTACTATGATTCGAATCATGGTAGTGCATATTAGTCTGGCAGGCCATCAGAAACTTCTTCTAGAGTCCAGAGCATGCTGTCGGTATTGAGGTTAAGACGAAAGAAGAGGTTGTTGGAGACAACCGAAAAGACATGGTGGCGAGTCGCGCCGTCACGGTAGGTGTGGCGGAGGCCGACCTGAAGGATGGGATAGGTGCGACGTGACCACTCGAGTGAGATGGGGCGGACGGTGCGGCTTGCCGCGTTATACGCGGTGACCACGGAGACAGGTTCGGCTATTCTTTGGATCATGACCTTACTATATAACCGAAGGTTAGGCGAAGTCAAGTCATTGAATGGACAGGCTGAGATATAATTATATTATGGAAACGGAAGCAGCTCTATTGACAGAAGAAGTAGTACGATTGGGAGGAGTTCTGAGGGATATTTGTTTAGCATACATTATCCCAGCGATTTGTGGGAGTAGTTTTGTGGGCTTGTACTATCTTTTGCGCTATACACAAACTGGCCGCTGGCCAAAAGGCTAAATCATTATTGGACAGCTGGGTTATCGATTTATGAAGTATGAGATGACAATGGGTATAGCAGTTGCGTTTGGAGCAATTGATTTTTTTGTGCAATTGGCCTCGAGAAAAGAGCAAACCTTTCTGAATCGAGTGTTTGAGTTGGCGGGAGTTGCTGCGACTGGTGGAGGTGTAGGGTTGATGCTAGATTTTGTTATTTACTCATGCGAGATGGGTATGGGAGCTGTTTGTTAGATAACAGCTGAGGTGGCAAACAATTTGCTTATTTGGGATTGTATGTGCTGAGAGTAGTTGATCCCAAACGGTAAAACCAGCGTGCGGTCAGAATGACCATTTTGAAAGAGCAGAGTCACCTGATCATCGCCGCGGTTGTCCTGCAGTAGCTTGTTGAGGGCGAGAAGAGTCGCTTTGCTTGTGCCCTGGGGCACCACGATCGTGCTGGAATCTTTCACACCCGGTGTGTGGGAGCCCTTCACACCGGGTGTGTCGGAATCAGCTACAGAGTCAATTGAATCCACGATGAACGAGATCCGCTCCTCCCGCTCTTCGGCCTTACCTTTGACCACAACAACAGCATTGGGGATCAAGATACTCTTGACCAAAGCGTAAGTTTTGGGGAAGACCACGGCTTCGATCTCACCCGACTCGTCAGAGAGCGCTAAGAAGGCCATCTCCTGTGCCTTGGTTTTGGTCAAAACGGTTCGCGCGGTCTTGATAATGGCGACAACCTCGACTTTTTGTCCTTTTTGCTCTGCTAGCTCAGAAATGGGTATTGCCCACTCTGTGCGCGATTGCTTGAGCAGTTTCTGTGATGGATGTTCACGCAGGTAGATCCCAAGGAGTTCCCGCTCCATCTCCATGAGCTCTCGACTGCCAAACTCTGCTTTCTGGGATTGCCAATTGTCAGTCAGTGAAGCGCCCTCTTCCTTTAGTATCGCATCAAAGAGACCGCTTTGATTGAGGTTACGCTCAGCGCTTGGTTTGCCTACTTTGTTTCTGACTCGCTCGATTTCATCTAGGATAACGGCACGCTTGCCAAAGGCGTCGAATGCACCAACTTTGATTAAGCTCTCTAATACTTTTTTGTTGACTTTTTGGTTATCGACACGGGCAATGAAGTCGGTAAAACTCTTAAAATCGCCGCCACCGGTGCGCTCCAAAAGGATATTGTCGATAGCAGCCGTTCCGACATTTTTGATGGCACTAAAACCAAAGCGAATAGCTCGATTGTCCAGCGAGGAGGCATCACTCTCTATTTGAAAGTCTGCACCCGATCGATTGATATCTGGTGAGAGAACGTTAATACCAACTAACCGGCACTCCTCGAGTGATAGAGCCATTTTGTCGTCACGACCGGACTCACTAGACATGAGGGCAGTCATGTATTCGACCGGATAGTGAGCTTTGAGATAGGCTGTTTGATAGGATATCATTGCGTAACTGGTGGCGTGGGCTTTGTTAAAACCGTACCCGGCAAAGCGTTCGATAAAGGTCCAGACTTTTTGGGCTAGTGTCTCAGAGTAACCTTGTTTGACAGCTTGTGCCACAAATTTTTTCTGTTCCTTTTTCATGGTTGCTAAAGATTTTTTGCCCATGGCCCGGCGCAGGATATCGGCCTCACCGAGAGAGTAACCTGCCATAACATTGGCGATCTTGAGAACTTGCTCTTGGTAGACTGCGATACCATAAGTTTCGGATAAGATCGCTTTGAGATCGGGGTGGAGATATTTGACACTTTGTGGTTCCAATTTGCCCTTGACGAACTCGGGGATGAGCGCCATAGGACCAGGTCGATAAAGAGCAACAAGGGCGACTATATCACCAAAGACGTCTGGTTTAAGTTGTTTGGCAAGGCGTCTCATACCGGGAGACTCCATCTGAAATACTCCCGTAGTCTCACCGCGAGAGAGCATTTCAAAGACTAGCTTGTCATCTAGGGAGAGCTCGGAAAGGTCAACGCGAAAACCTCTGACGGACTGGATTAATTTGACGGCATTTTGGAGAATTGTAAGATTGCGTAAGCCCAAGAAATCCATTTTGAGTAACCCGATGGCCTCTGGGTTTACGTTTAAGTCGAGTGCGTACATATCGTATTGGGTAGTGATCTTACCCTCTTTGGAGTCGCGCTGGAGAGGGGTGTAGTTGATAAGCGCCTGATCGGCGATGATAACGGCGGCGGCATGCGTGGAGCTGTGCCGCGCCACACCTTCTACCCGCTTGGCTAAGTCAAGCAGCTCCTTGTACTTGGGATTTTTGTACATCTCTTGGAGTTCACCCACGTTGGTGAGTGCTTCATCGATGCTCTCACCAAGAGGAATTAGCTTGGCTAAGGTATCGGGTTCAGAGTAAGGTAGTCCCAACACACGACCAATGTCGCGAATGGCTGCCCGGGCCTCCATGGTCCCAAAGGTGATGACTTGCGCCACCTTGTCGTCACCGTATTTTTGGGTCACGTATTCAATAACTCTGTCACGGCTCACATCAGCAATATCGACGTCGATATCGGGAGGGCTCGGGCGCTGAGGATTGAGGAAGCGCTCAAACTGAAGGCCATGGGAGAGCGGATCGATGGAAGTAATGCGCAAGATATAGGAGACTATCGAGCCAGCGGCGGACCCACGCCCTGGACCAATGCGAATCCCCTCTCCTTTGGCCCAGTTGATAAAGTCCTGGACGATCAAAAGATAGGAGGCATAGCCCTTGCTACAGATAACATCAAGCTCGTATTCAACCCGCTCAAGCACTTCCTTATCTGGATGCGGGTAGCGGGCGGGCATTTTCTCCCGCACCATTTGTTTGAGGAAGGCCTCGGGAGTCAAGTCCTTGGGAGTGGGGAAGTTGGGGTAGATCATCTTGCCTGTGGGGATCACGAGACTTGTCGAGTCGACGATTTTACGTGTATTTTTCACGGCTTCGGGAAGGTCGGAGAAGAGATCAGACATCTCCTCTTGAGACTTGAGATAGTAGGTCGGGGAGTTGATCATAGTAAAGCGGTTCTTGTCGTCGAGGGTAGTACGCGTCTGGATGGCCAAGAGTGCGTCTTGGGCACGGGCGTCACCCTTCGCCACATAGTGGACGTCGTTGGTGGCAATGAGGGGTACACCAAACTTGCGCGAGAGCTTGAGGAGCTCTGCGTTGAGGGGTACTAGCATGGCTTCGAGACCATCGTGGCGCTGGAGCTCGATGTAGTAGTCCTCACCAAAGAGGTCGAGATAGGCTTTGAGACGTTCCTCTGCCTTGCCTATGTCACCCGCTTGCAAGAGCTGAGGGATCTCGCCCTGGGCACAACTACTTGTGGCAATGAGTCCTTCGTGATACTTGGTGAGGATCTCCCAGTCGATGCGTGGTTTGTAGTAAAAGCCCTCAAGATGAGCAATCGAAGAGAGGGACATAAGATTCTTGTATCCCTTGAGGTTTTTGGCTAAAAGTAGCAAATGGTGAGTCTTAAACTCCCTTGACTTATCAGTACGCGAGCCTGTTGTGTAGTAAGCCTCCATGCCTATAAGTGGCTTGATACCATTGCTGTTCATCGTGTTATAAAAGTGGATAGCACCATACATAGCTCCGTGATCTGTGATGGCAAGTGCGTCCATGCCAAAGGATTTGGCGGCGGCGGCGAGATCTTCGTTTTTGGAGAGTCCGTCTAGCAAACTGTACTGGGTATGGACGTGTAAATGGGTAAAGTCGAGCTTGGTCATAGCAATTCTTTGAGAAGCTTGTTGGTGATAACCGGATCTGCCTTGCCCTTGGTAGCTCGCATTACGGCTCCGACAAAGAAACCAATCGCGTTTTGCTTACCTGCCTGGTAGTCCGCCACGACCGTAGGGTTGTCGCCCAGGAGCTTTTGGATAATCGGTGTCAGGATAGAGACGTCGGTGATTTTGTCGGCAGACCTAGACTCTAGTGTTTTGATATAGTCAGTGGGGGCGACTTGGGCAAAATCTAGCTTTTTATTGACGAGATCCTTAGCCACTTGTTGTACATATTTTGGATTCAATGCTTTCACCTGATCAATATAATCCATCATTACTTGATTATTGGCGATTATTTTGGCGGCGCTTTCCACGATACCTAGAGACACCAGTGCATCGATCTTGGCGCTAGGTAGAACGGTGAGATTAGCACGTATGCGCTCGACCATCTCCCTAGAGATGATGAGTGGAGGGATGTCGGGCTCGGGCATATAGCGATAGTCGGAAGCCTCTTCTTTGCCCCTTTGAGGTGAGGTGGAGTTGGAGTCTGCTCGGTAACCTCGTGTCTCTTGTTTGGGTACCTCCCCTTTATCTAAAATTTCGGCTTGCCGCTTGAACTCATACTCTAGTGCATTGCAGAAGAAACGAAAACTATTGATATTCTTGACCTCGACCTTATAGTTAGGCAAAGAACCGTCCTTTGTAAGACTAATATTGGCCTCGAGGCGCATCTGCCCCTTCTCCATATCGGCGTCACTGATGCCAAGGGAACGCACGATGCCCCGAATCGTTTTGAGTACCTCCTTGGCGTGTTCGGGACTCTTGATATCGGGCTCTGTAACTATCTCGGCGAGTGGGGTGCCTGAGCGGTTAAAATCTATGAGAGAGACTCGTTTGCCATCTACCACCGTATGTTTGAGCGTGGCAGTATCCTCTTCTAGATGCACGCGGGTAATCCCTACTCTACCCTGTGAGGTTTCGATATATCCATTGCGACAGAGAGGCATGTCGTACTGAGAGATTTGGTACCCTTTGGGGAGATCGGGATAGAAATAGTGTTTGCGGTCAAACTTGCTCTCACTGGCGATCTCACAGTTGAGTGCGAGCCCCAAGAGAATGGTCCACTCGATGGCTTGCTTGTTGGGGACAGGTAGAGAACCTGGTAGACCCAGACAGACTGGGCAGGTGTAAATATTGGGCTTAGCTGCGTGAAAAGCGTTGTTGGGGCAGCCGCAGAACATACCACTCTTGGTCCCTAACTCCACGTGAATCTCGGCGCCACAAATGAGCTGGTAGGTCATAGCTTGTTTTCTTTCCAGTTGCTTACTTGCTCGTAGGCGTGGGCTACGTTGAGTACTCGCTGTTCTCCCCAGTGCGGCGCGATAAATTGTGCACCCACGGGCAACTTGCCAATCAAACCGCATGGTACGTTGATGCTGGGCAGGCCGGCCAAAGAACTAGCTTCTAGGAGCATATCTTGGAGTTCGCCAAACATGGCTTGATCTTGACTAGAGCCTAGTGAGAGTGCAGTGGTGGGTGAGGTAGGTGCAAGGAGCACATCGACTGACTCAAAAACGCGGGTAAAATCTTGTTTGAGCAGTTCCCGGACAGCTTCGGCTTTTTTGTAATATGCATCCTTATAGCCAGAAGAAAGTGCGTAGGTGCCTAGCATAATACGCCGCTTGGCTTCAGCACCCATAAAGGTGCGATCGTTGCCGTATCTAATCCCGTCGTATCGAGCCAAGTTGGATGATACCTCACTCCTTTGAATGATGGTATAGTTGGCAATCGAGTATTTGGGATCTAGTATATGCACGGGAATTATTGTTGCACCTAATTTTTCACAGACGCTCGCGACTTTTTTCACTAGGTCGTTGACGCCTGGCAGAGCTGAGGCGAGAAAGTACTCGAATGGTAGACCAATACGCAGTCCAGTAATTGTAGCGTCAAGAGCTTTAAAGTAATCAGGAACTGGAAGAGGTGAAGTGGTTGCGTCGCGCGCGTCGAGACCGGCTATTTGGGTGAGAATCAAGGCAGAATCGGTAACAGTCTTTGAGAGTGGGCCGGGTGAGTCAAGTGAGCTACCCATGGCTACAACCCCGTAACGGCTCACCCTGCCATAGGTAGGCTTCAGGCCGACAACACCACACCAACTGGCAGGCTGTTTGGTAGAGCCTGCGGTCTCTGAACCAATTGCGGCGATGACTTCCTCCGCAGCAACGGCGGCGGCGGACCCCCCAGAAGAGCCGCCTGGTAACTTGGTGTGGTCATGGGGATTGAGGGTGGGGCCATAATCGGAAGTTTCTGTGGAAGAACCGTGTGCCCAGGCGTCCATATTGGTTTTACCAATAATAATTGCACCGGCCTCTTTAAGCTTGCGCGTCACGGTGGCATCGTAGGGTGGCATAAATTGATCAAGAACCTTAGAACTGGCAGTGGTACGCTGTCCCTTGGTCAAAAAATTATCTTTCATGGCTATGGGTATGCCAGAGAGAGGCTTGTTGATCCCCTCTTTGTCGGCACGCTTGGCGGCATCGAGTGCATCGTCACGTAGTACAGTAACAAAGGCGTTAAGCTTTTTGTCTTGGGACTCTATAGCCTCCAGACATGCCGACGTGAGTTCAAGTGAAGAAATCTCCTTTCTATCTAGCAACCTCTTAGCTTCGATGAGTGTGAGTTCGTTAAGTTTTTGCATAACTAGTTATCCTGTTCTTCAAAGATGGCGGGAACCATAAAATATCCTTGATGCACGGAGGGGGCATTCTGGAGTGCTTCTGCCTGAGTCAAGCACTTGGTGACAACATCTTCGCGAAGGACATTGGAGAGCCCGCTGGCAGACGTGGCCTGAGCAACCTGGCTAGTGTCGAGTTCCTCAAGTACTTTAACAGCCATGAGGGCTTCGTCGAGTTGGGTGCGGATTGTTTTTGTTTCATGCGGAGTGAGCGTCAAATTGGCTTGTTTGACAAGGCTCGCAAAATCAGCTTGTGTAATATGGGTTGAATCAGTCATCTAGAGTAGTTTACCACTTAACCATGACCTTCTAAAGCCTGGATGCGCTCCGCAATCGGAGGATGGGTGCTAAAGAGCTTGGCTAGCCAGGTGCCATGGGTTTCTTTGGTCACCGGGTCGTCTATATAGAGGTGGGCGGTCGCCGTATTGGCTGACTCGAGCTGGATGTCCTCGTGACTAGCAATTTTTTTAAGTGCGCCAATCAGCCCTGAGGGTTGGCGGGTAATGTGGGCGGAGGAGGCGTCGGCATAGAACTCGCGCTGGCGGGAGATAGCCAACTGGATGAGCGTGGCTATGATAGGCGCCAGGATAATAAAGATCAGCCCAATGATCATAATGATAGCGTTGCCCTCGCGGTTATTATCTCGTCTGCCCCCACCATGCCAACTGAGGCGCCACGACCAATTGAGAATCATGGCGATGCTCCCCACGAGGATGGCGACAATCGTCATGAGGCGGGTATCGTAGTTGCGGATGTGACTTAGCTCGTGAGCAATGACACCCTCTAGCTCTGTGCGACTGAGCGAGTCGAGGAGGCCCTGCGTCACGGCAATGGCCGCGTGCTGTGGGTCGCGCCCGGTGGCAAAGGCGTTGAGGGCGTGCGAGTCTATGAGATACGTTTTGGGGACGGGGATCTGGGCAACTTGAGAGAGATTTTGGACTATGTTGAGGTAGGCTGGGTGTGTCTTGTGAGTCACTGGGCGAGCACCAGCTAATGAGAGCGCAATCGTATCGGAGTTGTAGTAGCTGACCCACGATCCTATACCAGAGATGCCGAGGGCGAGGACGAGAAATGTCCAGTCGTAGCCGTAGATGTAGGAGAAAAAGTAGCCAAAGGCGCTCATGAAGGCGACAAAGAGTGCGATGACCCAAAAGCTACGGCGTTTGTTGCTGTCGATCTGCTCGTAGACGTTTAGCATAGTTTAGAGACTAATCTTGGGCGACTTGGTCTCAGAAGCTGTGACGCTAGTGGCGGCGTCCATGTCGGCGACCTTGAGCCCTGCTTGCTCCTTGAAGCCAAACATGTTTGCAACCAAGTTGCTGGGGAAGGTAGCGACTTTGATATTGTAGTCGGCCGAGAGATCGATGAGGGTCCGCCTGGCATACATGACCTTGTCGGCGGTGTCTCTGAGCTCTTCCATCAGATTTTGGACAACCGTATTACCTTTGAGCTCGGGATTACTCTCGACTATGACCGAGAGGCGAGGCAAAAGATCGCCCATCATACTGGCGGCGGCACTTTGCTTGGCCACGCTGTCCGTTTTGGCGGCGCCAGCCACAGCTTTGCGCGCGTCAGAGAGCATGGTCAAGATGTCTTTTTCGTGCTTGAGGAAGCCTTTGACGCTCGCTTCTAGGTTGGGGATCAGGTCAGCTTGTCGCTTGAGTTGGTTACCAATCTCTTGGATACTGGCCTTGATCCGGGTGAGGGCTGTTTGGAAAAAGTTGTAGAGCGAGATCACATAGAGCCCGAGACCAACGGCAAGAATAATAAGTACAGTAGTGGTGTTCATATTCCCTCCTCATGTAGATGTTACAGGCACAATATATCACATTTATGTTAAAATGTGCTCTCAAGCGAGGGGCTGTAGCGCAGCTGGTTAGCGCGTCTCCCTGTCACGGAGAAGGTCACGGGTTCGAATCCCGTCAGCCTCGCAGCAGGTTTGTGTGGGACGCTAATTTATGACCTCTGAATTGCCTATTGGCAAAATACACAAAGAACTACGCTATGCACCAGAGTCAGCATACACGGGAAAACTTTTACCAAAAGAATTCTTTGACCTTCAATTTACTTTTGCGCAGAAATGGGCTGAGCTCAGTGGTTTACCTTTGGCTGACACTGTGATTGACCGTACAGGTATGTCGCGTGTATTTGCTCGCACAAAAACTCCGTCTCAGGCAAGTATTGATCACTTGAGAACTCTTGTGAATGATGCTGATGATCCATCTTCGGCTGTTTATAGTGCATATGCTGCTGTAGACAAGCTGGATCGTCAGGTTGAGGTAGGAGTGCCACAGGTTTTGGAAGTGTTTGGAGCACGAGCCTATGAAATTAAGAATGGAGCAGCTAATTTTCACTTTTTGACGGAAATGGCCGGCCCTTCACCCTTTAGTCGTAATAACCTTCTAGAAAGGCTTAACGAAATTTCTATGCTCATGAGACACTTGGTCAATTCTCATCCAGAGATAGAGACTATTAGAAGTGCTTCTTGGCTCAACTCTCATCCACATTTTCGAGCACTGTTTCCTCGGCATGCCGCCATAGCTTCCATTATGTCTCCTTCTCTTGGGATGACAGGAATGGCATTGTGGGGACAGTTTCTGGGATCAGGTACGACAGTTAACGAAAAGAGAGCGGATGCATTCCTGGCGAAAATAGATACGTGTAAGACTACTGAGGATATTATGCAGGCTTTTCCAATGCCCGTACAGCTTGTTGACGAAACAACGAGTATTTTAAAACGATATTACCCTGTCGACCCTGATGATATGGGTTGGCGCAAGCGCTTGGCAGTTTATGAGGACGATAAACAAATAAAAGAACTGACATTTGGTTATTTGTCCAACTTGTATACGGAGCTTGTAGAGCGTGGTTATTTTTTCCGCACTTTTTCTCAAGAAAAAGGTTCTGATAAGACTATATTGCTTCGTCATGATATTGATTTCTCAATCACACGATTAGCCGAAATGGCAAAAATGGAAGCACAGCTAGGTATCCGCTCAACATACTTTGTTTTGACAGATACTCCGCACTATAGCTTGGACGACAAGGCTAATCAGAGGCAGTTACAAGATTTGGTGCAAGCTGGCCATGAAATAGGATTGCATTTTGACCCTAGCCACGTAGCAAGAAGGACCGGTGATCCTAAGCTTCTAAAGGAGGAGTTTCTTAAACAAAAAGATGACTTGGAAGCGGCGACTGGAATAACGGTTACTTCTTTTTCGCTTCATAAACCAGAAAAGACTGTTTTGCAGGCTGACTTTGCCCCTCCTGAACTGCTCAATGCATACGACTATGCAACAACCAGTGGTAGCGAGTCGATGTATATTACTGATTCTGGAGGCCGATGGAGGTTTGGTGACCCTCTTGAGAGAATTAGTCATAGCAGGCCTCAACTAATTCAGCTTTTGATTCACCCGATATGGTGGGGAGCTACACACATTACACCCCAGGCCAAGATTGATTCATTGTTTGATGAATATGAGCAGAGCGTAGACATTGCCAGCATCTTGGAGCTTAATTCAAAGATTACGCCTTTGAGTGAGCAAGTCGACCTTTTGCCACGAAATTAGATAAAAATTAGGTAGACGTGAATAAGACACGATACCTTTTGGACTCCGCAAGGAGTCAAGATGAGTCACGAAA
>CAZGNX010000017.1:0-17976 GCA_964527065.1 uncultured Pseudomonadales bacterium | reverse complement strand
GTGAAATGGGTCCAACGCGACACTTCGACTGGTTTCTCTGCCGGCAACAATGCCGGTCTACCTCACGCCACCGCCGATACCATATTGTTCCTCAATCCTGATGCCAGTTTTACGAAGTCCAGCGATCTTAAAATGTGCTACGACAAGCTTTGGAGTGATAAGACAATAGGCACACTAACTGCTCGTGTTAATCTCGTGCTGACTGGTGGGATCGACGAGACTTGCCATCGTGGATTCCCCACACCTTGGGCCGCGCTCACGCACTTTACTGGTCTCTCCAAAGCGTTTCCGAACGTCCCACTGTTTAATCACTACACCAAACGCTACTTAGGTTATACCAAAGAACACAACATTGACTCCGTGGGCGGCATGTTTATGCTCATGCGGCGCGCTGTCGGCGAGCAAGTGGGGTGGTGGGATGAGGATTATCCGCTCTACGGCGAGGATATCGACTTTTGCTACCGCATCCACGAGGCCGGATACCGCAATCTCTATTGGCCTGCTGTGACGGTCTTGCACTACAAGGGGGTGACCACCGGCATGTCCAAGCAGAGCTCGGGCGTGACAACCGCCAAAAAGGACACGATCCGCCGGGTGAAGGGGTGGTCCATCCAGGCGATGAAGATTTTCTATGCCAAGCACTACGCTCGCAAATATCCCTTCTTCCTTAACTGGTTGGTCTACCTAGGGATTAAACTCCTCAAGTTCCGCCGCGTTACCCTAGTCTAGACTATCCGCTATAATCAGGACATGACACTAATTGCCATTGACGCCCGATTTTATGGGAGTGGCCACACTGGCCTTGGTCGCTACACCACGAACGTCCTCAAATACCTCCCCAATCACCTGACTGCGCCGGCAGGCCTACGAGGTGAGACCTTGCAGGTCTTGCTGCGTGACACCGAGTATGACAATTTCCAGGGAGGCAAAAATGTGCAGAAAATCCGCGCAGAGATCCCTCACTACTCCCTTGCCGAGCAGATAGAGCTTCCGCTCCTCCTCAACAAACTCAAGCCTGACCTCTTCTATACCTTTCACTTCAATACTCCGATCTTTTCACGTCTCCCCACAATCGTCACGGTCCACGACCTGATCAAATCCCATTTTACGGGAACTGACACCACGACCCGTGCGCCCTGGCTCTACGGCCTCAAGCGACTCGGGTATAACCGAGTGATCAAGCAAACCCTCATGCATGCCAGCGACATTATTGTCCCCACCAATACGGTCAAAAACGACATCCTCGCCTTGTTTAATGAGGTGAAACCGGAACGTATCCATCCAATCCCCGAAGCGCCTGATTCTGTCTTTCGACAGAAAAACTCCAATCACCAAACTCCAATAATCAAACTGCCTGGAAATTATATTCTGTTTGTGGGAAATGCTTATCCGCACAAAAACCTCTCCCTCTTGCTCGAAGCCATGAAAAAACTCCCCGAACTCGATCTTGTGATCGTCAGCAAACCTTCACCTTTTCTTGACCGCACACTCGCCCCCTATAATCGCAAGCGTCTCCATGTCCTCTCCAACTTGAGTGACGCTGAGCTCTCCTCCCTATATAAAGGCGCCCAGGTTTTGGTGACTCCCTCACTCATGGAAGGGTTTGGCTTGGTAGGTCTTGAGGCGCTTATGGTAGGCACGCCTGTTGTCGCAAGCAATATTCCCGTCCACCGCGAAGTGTATGGTGACAAGATTACCTATTTTGATCCCCATTCTGTTGCTGATCTCGTCAGAGTGCTGTCTAGCCCAAAATACTTTTTGCCTAAAACCAAATTCCGCTTCAATCGCACCTGGGACGACGTAGCTAGAGACATTGCGGAGGTCATCCATGCGCGTTGCGCTCGTCTATGACCGCATAAACAAGATTGGAGGTGCGGAGGTTATCCTGACACAGTTAGCGGGGCTCTATCCGGAAGCCGATTGGTACACGAGTGTCTGGGATCCTACGCGAGCTCCTTTCTCAAAGAACTGGAAGGTGCATACTTCCTGGCTCAACAAGCTCCCGCTTTTGCGTACCCACCACGAGTGGTTGCCCTGGCTTATGCCGTTTGTGTTTGAGTCATTCGATTTCGGTGGCTACGACCTCGTAATCTCAGTCGGCAGTGCTGAGGCCAAAGGAATCATTACTCGGCCCCCCACATACCACCTCCATTATTGTTTGACCCCTACACGGTATCTCTATTCACACACACATGAGTATTTGTCTAACCCGCTCTACCGCTTTATCGCTAAGTATTTGCGCCGGTGGGACCAGATAGCTTCAACTCGACCAGACAAAATGATTGCAATAAGTACACAAGTGAAAAAAAGAATACAAAAATACTACAATCGAGCAAGTGAGATTGTTTTCCCTCCTGTTGATACAGAAAAATTTTTCACCCCCTCAACTTTCGTACCCACTTACCAAAACTATTTTTTGACGGTTGCGCGGCTTGTCGCGTACAAAAACATTAACCTTTTGATCAAAGTTTTCAACACAACCAAACAAACCTTGGTCATTGTAGGTGACGGGGCGCAGCGAGCTAATCTCACCCGACTCGCCGGCCCTACGATTCATCTTGTTGGCGCGGTAGAGGAGGCTGAGCTGATCGGCTATTACCAGCATTGCTTGGCATTTGTGCATGCGGGTGAGGAAGATTTTGGTATTGCCATGTGCGAAGCCCAAGCATCCGGCAAACCCGTAATCGCGTATGCTGCCGGTGGAGCCCTGGACATTATCCAGAATCCTCGGGTGGGAATCTTGGTACCCAAACAAACACCCGGCGCATTTGCAAAGGAGCTACGCAAGTTTGATACAATGTCTTTCGTGAGCGCAGAATGCCGGGACAATGCGTCGCGCTTTAGACTCAAGGTATGGCAAGACAAGTTCAAACAAAGGCTCAAAGCACTATGACGTCAAAAACAGATATCAAGGTATTAATCATGTGCGGCGGTAAGGGGACGCGGATGTGGCCCATCTCCAATATGGCCCACCCTAAACAATTCGAGAGTATTTTGGGCAAAAAATCGATGTTCCGTGAGACGGTCGAACGAGCCATCAAAGGTTTTGGCGCTGACAACATCTATATTGCCACCTCAGCGCTCTATGCAGAGCATATCAAGGCACAAGCTGGAGATATCCCTCAGGACAACTTTATCTTTGAACCCGCCATGCGGGATAACCTGGGAGCGCTCGGTCTGGCCTCCGCGATCATTCACAAGCGCCATCCTGACTCGGTCATGATCATTCTCTGGGGAGCTGACCACGTAGTCAAAAAACCAGACGTGTTTATCACTGCGCTCTCTCAAGCGGCAGAGCTTGCCAGAGAGAATGACGTGATTGTGCACGTTGACACAGAAGCCAGTTACCCGACGGTCCACAATGGATGGATCGAGGTAGATGAGAAGATCAAAACCGCAGGAAAGTTTGACGTCTTTGCCTTCAAACGGTTTGTCGAAAAACCTGATCTACGCCGGGCAGAAGAATTCTATGCCTCCGACAAATATTTTATCCATGTAGGCTACATGGCGACAAAACCAGGA
The DNA here is from genome assembly GCA_964527065.1 of uncultured Pseudomonadales bacterium. Taxonomy (GTDB): domain Bacteria; phylum Patescibacteriota; class Microgenomatia; order UBA1400; family UBA12108; genus CAJAUT01. The sequence continues at coordinate 14,454 of CAZGNX010000017.1, read as the reverse complement.
TTATTCCTCGATTATTACAAGGAATTTGCGCCCCAAACCTATGCCATCATTAGTCGCATTGCCAGCACGATTGACACGCCCCGTTACGCAACAACCCTTAACGCCGAATATCCCAAATTTGAGAAAATCTCGGTTGACTACGGCTTGTTTGAAAAACTCCCACCTGATACACAATGGGAGCTCCCCGCTGATTTTGGCTGGATTGATGTGGGTACATGGGAACTCTTGTACCATGGACTGGACAAAGATGACAACGGCAACGTGATCATCGGCAAAGCCAATTTGATAGATACCAAAAACTCTCTCATCATCGCCAAGAAGGATGGAGTGATGGGGGTCATTGGCCTTGATGGCATGATCGTGGTAGAGACGCAAGAGGGGATGCTAGTTTGCCCACTCTCCCAAGCTCCCAAAGTCAAAGATCTCTACTCAGCCATAGAAAATAAACTCTAACAACTATGTCTTATCCAGAAACTACCAAACGTGCGCTCGATCTCATAGTGGCAACTATCCTAGTCATTTTGTTCATGCCCGTCTGGATTATTGTACCGATCCTCATAGTCTTGAGCTCTCCTGGTCCTATCGTTTACCGCCACCGACGAGTAGGACAACGTGGCAAAACTTTTAGTATGTACAAATTCCGCTCTATGGTAGTCAATGCTGACGAAATTTTGCACAAACGCGACAAAAAACTACTCAAAAAATTTAAAGCTCTTGATTGGAAACTCGAGGCCAAAGATGACCCGCGCATCACCCCGTTGGGTCGTATCTTGCGCGCACTGACTATTGACGAATTTCCCCAGCTCTACAATGTCTTGCGGGGAGAAATGAGCATGATAGGCCCACGGGCATATCTAGAACGTGAACTCCATGATCAAGTCAAAAAATATCCTGGAACAGAAAAGTTGATGCGAGTCGTCCTTTCCGCCAAGCCAGGTCTAACTGGTCTCTGGCAAGTCTCGGGGAGGAACGAGATTTCGTTTGACAAACGGGTTGCACTTGACGCACAATACGTCAGTAACCGTTCCTTATGGAATGATTTGCGAATATTATGGAAAACTCCTCAGGCAATGATCAGCAAATGGTGAGCAATGTCGAATCCAAAATGGTGAAACCATTATTTACCAAGTTTTTACCCAAAAATGACATCGTACTAATCGAGAAACACGAGAGTGATGGCATTGCGCAATCGCTTGAAACACCCACGCCCTCTAAGAGGCCTTGGTACAAAAGTAGCTGGTTTGTGGCGATCCTCATCCTACTAACTCTACTGCTAATAATTGGTGGTTGGCTCGGTATTGTAACCAAACTCACCTCAGTCCATGTCAAAGAAACACTGGGTCACACCCAAGCTATGATGTCAGCCTTTGAAACACGAGATTTGGCAACAGCCAAAACAGAGCTATCAGAAGCCAAGACATCGCTTACCAAAACCAAAGAGTCGTGGAATAGGGTAGGACCCTTGCGCTATGTACCACTCCTAGGTAGCTATCTCAAAGATGTTGACCACGTTTTGCAGGCTGGTAGTCTCGGTACAGAAATTGGCGAAATGGTCATCCTCGCCATTGAGCCCTATGCAGACATCATGGGTTTCACGGGGAGCTCGGGTAGCGATCTCCAGCTAGCCACTGCAGAGGATCGAATTATTTTTGTCGCCGAAACTGTCGAAAAACTTGCTCCCCAAATGGATGAGATTAGCGCCAAGCTCAAGCTGATGAGCAATGAGTTTAGTTACATCAACCCTAAGCGCTACCCTACCTCTATCGCAGGTAAGCCAGTGCGCGAAAAAATTATTACCCTACAGACGACTGTTGCAGGTGCGGCCGAATCACTCGGTCAATTCCAGCCGATTGTCAAGCTCTTACCCGATCTCCTGGGCAATCCCGACAACAAAAAATACCTTATTATGTTCCAAAACGACGCAGAACTCAGGCCCACTGGCGGCTTCCTCACTGCCTATGCCACGATGAGCATCCTCAAGGGCAAAATCACGCCAGGTGTATCAGAGGATATCTATACACTTGACGCAGGCTTCAAACGCAAAGTCCCCGCGCCTGACCCGATCAAAAAATATCTTCCACTCGTCTACAACTGGAATCTGCGCGATATGAATCTCTCCCCCGACTTCAAAAACTCTATGGACACATTCACGAATTATATGAGCGAAGTGCCGGGTGCCCCCGAGTTTGATGCATTGATAGCCATCGATACAGAGGTGCCAGTCAGAATTCTCGAGGTTTTGGGACCCATCGGCGTTCCTGGTTACGGGGGTAAGTTCTCGGCCGAGATCGATCCCCGCTGTGACTGCCCGCAAGTTATCTACGAACTTGAGAATATTATCACCCGCCCAACCTACGAAATCCGCGAGGGCAGGAAGTCAATCCTAGGACCTCTCATGAACTCGATGCTCGCCAACATGATGGGTAGCCCAAAGGCCAAATGGGCCGAGTTCTTCAACATCTTTACCGCGAGCATCAAAGAAAAACATCTCCTGATGTATTTCCGCGACGAAAGCAAGCAAGCAGCGGTGGAGGCACTGGGTGCCGCCGGTCGTATCAACGATTATGTGGGTGATTATCTCCATATCAACGACACCAACTTTGCCGGTGCCAAGTCCAACATGTTTGTGACCCAAGAGGTCGAAGAAATTGTGAGTATAGGAGATGATGGTTCTCTGACCAAAAAATTAACTTTGACGTATAAGAACCCCAGAGCCGGAGACAACTGTAATCTCGAAGCAGGATTGCTCTGTCTCAATGGTATATTGCGCGACTGGCAGCGAATCTATGTGCCCAAGGGATCTGTCTTGAAAAGTGCCAAAGGTTACGAGCTCGATATGATCACCACCGAAGATCTGGGCAAGACTGTGTTTGAGGGCTTCTTTACCCTCGCGCCCCAGTCCGTCAAGAAACTCGAGTTAGAATACACTGTTCCAGCCGGTACCGTAAATGGCGACGACTACAAACTACTGATCCAAAAACAGCCCGGCACCAAAGAAATCAAACACACCATTACCGTGGGCTCAGGCAAACCCAAAACACAGACCCTCAACTCCGACCAAGAGATTATTTTACCCAGGTGACCTGTCCCCAAGGGTCTGACCTTGAAGGAAGTGCCCAACCCCGCATATACTAGGCGGGGAAGGTCAGACCCTAAAGGTTAACATGAAATATCAAAAATTAACTGGCATCATCATCAACCGTCACGTCGTCAAAGACAACGACCGCTTCCTCACCATCTATACACAGGAATATGGCAAGATCTCTGTCTACGCCCGCGGGGTGCGATCTGTTAAATCCAAGCGGGGCAGTCAAATCGATCTCTTCTCACATATCAGATTTGAAGTATTTGAAAAAAACGACCGCCACACCCTGACTAGTGTGGAGCTCCTTGATGGTCACCACGTGAGCAAAACCAAGCTGGGGAATATCTCCCGCCTATTTCAGATCGGCGAGCTCGTGGATGTCTTGACTCCAGAACACGACCCGCATATCGAGGTCTACGAACTGCTTGTGACCGCCCTCGCCAATCTCTCACGATTTGAGACCCCAGAGTATCTCTATAGATTCAAAAAGAAACTGCTCAATTTCCTGGGCTATGGGGACCGCCCGCTCTCTCCCTCCGACATCGACGACTATATCGAGTCCCTCCTCACCCGCCCACTGCGTGCTAAAATCAATTTATGACCACGCTCTCAGATATCATTAGCTTAGCCAAACGCCGCGGATTCCTCTTCCCTGGCTCAGACATCTACGGTGGCCTCGCCAATACCTGGGACTACGGCCCCTTGGGCGCTGAGCTTAAGCGCAAAATCAAAGATCTGTGGTGGAAAACTTTTGTCACATACCGCAGTGACATGATTGGCCTTGACTCCTCCGTTATCTCACACGCCAAGGTGTGGGAGGCCTCTGGTCACGTGGCGAGCTTTGCTGACGCCATGGTTGACTGCAAGACGTGTCATAGTCGCACTCGCGCAGATCACTTGATCGAGGATGCGCTAAAGATAAAAGTCGAAGGCAAGTCGTTAGTCGAACTATCCAAAATAATCAAAGACAAAAATATTAAGTGTCCCTCCTGTGGCAGAAGCGATCTAACAGATGCCCGCTCCTTTAACCTCCTCTTCCCCTTGCGCCTAGGTATCCTGGCCGAGACCGCCGACCTCGCCTACCTGCGAGGCGAAACCGCCCAGGGTATCTTCATCAACTTCAAAAACATTTTAGATTCAACACGTGTCAAATTGCCCTTTGGGGTAGGGCAACTGGGTAAGAGCTTTCGCAACGAAATCACCAAGGGCCAGGCCACCTTCCGCACCGTTGAGTTTGAGCAGGGCGAGATTGAGTATTTCTTCAACCCAGAAGACTCCAACTGGGAGGAGCTATTTGAGTCTTGGCTCACCGCCATGAAAACCTTTGTGACGGGCACATTAGGCGTCAAGTCAGAGAATCTGCGTACCCGCGAGCACGATGACGCAGAGCGCAGTTTCTATAGCAAGCGCACCGTCGACCTGGAGTACAACTACCCCTTTGGGTATAAAGAACTCTGGGGACTAGCCTACCGTACCGATTATGACCTCAACCAACACATCAAGCACAGCGGCAAAGATCTCTCCTACACTGATCCTTTCTCAGGCAAGAAGATTGTGCCTCACGTCATCGAGCCCGCCGTGGGTATAGACCGCCTCGTCCTCATGGTCCTCTGCGACAGTTACTGGGATGATACAGAGAACAAACGCATCGTACTCAAATTGTCGCCATCACTCGCGCCCTACAGCGTAGCTGTGTTCCCACTCCTGCGCAATAATGAAGAGCTTGTTGGCAAGGCCAAAGAGGTCTTTGACGCTCTGCAAAAGACCTACCGCACAGCTTGGGATGACCGAGGCAATATTGGCAAACGCTATTTCTACCAGGACGAGATGGGTACCCCCATGTGTGTGACCATCGACCACCAGACGCTCGAAGATGCCACAGTCACGGTCCGTGACCGTGACACGACCAAGCAGGAGCGGATAGCGATCTCTAAGCTAGATGACTACATTTCTGCTACACTAAAAGGATGAAAAAGCCTGCCCTCTTTGCCGTTATCACTGCAATTGCGCTTATCATCATTGGGCTCGTAGTCTCCCTGCGCAAGCCTGAGAGTACTCCCCAGGATAGCGCCGACAATACATCGGTTGATCTCCCAATCAACACACTACCCTTAGCCGAGCGTCCTTTCATTACGCTCTCACCCGACACCACGGGCCGCAGTCTCACGATCTCACTCTCTGGCGCCCCCACAGAAGGGGAGATGGAATACGAGATGGTCTACAACGCCGCAGGCAAGCAAGAGGGAGCTCTAGGTAGTATTTTCCTTGGCTCAGAATTACAACCGATCACCAAAGCAATCCTCTTGGGAAGCAAGTCGGGCGGTGGCAAGATCACCTACCACGAGGGCGTGACCGGCGGCTCTCTCACTGTCACCTATGGCCTGCCTGCGCAGGCAGGTGAGACCCGTCTCAAAGAAAGCTGGAACTATCTCCTCTTTAACCCCGCTGACCCGGTCGTGAGCTCTACCGATGCACGCTTTAGCGTGACGCTAGAGAAGACTGCGCTCAAAAAAGACGCCGTGATCACTACCATGAAAACCTTTGGTTATCCCAAAACTGGCTTGCCCGCCGAAACGAGAGTGGTGGCGGGGCCCTACGGCTATTTCACGCAGACTCCCGCCAAAGGTTCGGCATCTGTCGAACTCAAGCTCCCCGCCGGAGAACACGTCAATCCCACGATCCACGAATGGGACGGCAAGGCGTGGAAGAAACTGACGACCAAACTGGAGGGCGACACGGTAACTGCTACCGCCACCGGTTCCCTGCCTGCGCAGGCAGGCGTCTTCCTCGTCACTGCGGAGTAATTATTTCCTAGTCCCATAGCCGCTATTCGGGTAGTATTCGGTAAATAGTGCAAACTGTATTTTCCTCGTACAAACTAGTTGACAACTATATCAATTCGTCTAGAATGGGATTAATTGGAAAGAAGTAGGAAATAAACTTATAACTAACAATATGGAATTTGTAGGTGCTTACTACCATTCAATCGACGACCAGGGCAGAGTGTCTGTTCCCAAAAAATTTCGAGAAGGACTCGCAGAGGGTAGCATTGTCACCAAGGGGCTAGACGGTTGTCTCTTTATCTTTGGTGCCGATTATTGGACAGAACTCTCAGCCAAACTGAGATCACTCCCTCTTGGGCAAAAAACAGCTCGAGATTTCTTGCGTCTTATGACCTACAACGCTGCGCCTATAGAGTTTGATGACATCGGCAGAACTCGTTTTCCAATTCCTCTCGCTGAGTCGGTTAATCTCAAAAAAGAGATTGTCTTTGTAGGCACTCTCACTCGGATCGAAGTCTGGGATAAACAAACCTATCATGCATATTTTGACAAATTGGCTGAGCGCGAAAAAGAATTATCCGAATCTCTTGGACAACTAGGTATATGACAATCAAAAACCTCCACACCCCAGTCCTCCTGCAAGAAACCACGAACTACCTAGAGCCAGCAGAGGGCAAGTATTATATTGACACAACCCTTGGCTACGGTGGTCACACGCTTGCGATGCTTGAGTCCGGTGCAACTGTCGTGGGGATCGACCAAGATGCCGACTTGCTCGAGCTCGCAACTACTCATATCGCAGAAGCTGGCTTTGCCGATCGCTTTGTCCCCATGCATGCAAGTTTTGCGACCGCGCTTGCTGGAGATCGGTTACAGACCAATCACTTTGATGGAGTACTCTTTGATTTGGGGGTTAGCTCCTATCAGCTCGATACCCCAAGCCGCGGTTTTTCTTTCCGCTATGAGGCACCACTTGATATGCGCATGGATCGTAATCTTGCCGTGACCGCCCGCGACTTGATCAATGGCCTGGGCAAAAAAGAGCTAGTCACGCTCTTCCATACACTAGGGGAAGAAAAGGCAGCGCTCAAGCTAGCCGAAGCAATCATTGACGCTCGAAAAGTGAAGCCCATTGTCACCACTACCGAGCTTGCCACGTTGATTGAAAGTCAGGTCCCCCGCACTGGCAAACTCCACCCCGCCACCAAAGTTTTTCAGGCACTCCGTATGGCCGTCAATAGCGAACGAGACGAGCTCAAAGCCGCCCTGCCCTCGGCTTTGAGCAAGCTCAAATTGAGAGGAGTGCTCGCGATGATCAGCTTTCACTCGCTAGAGGAGGCCATTATTGTAGACTTTATAGCCAAAGAGCAAAGTCTCGAAGAGCTCACACCCACCCCCGTTACTCCCAGAGAGCAGGAGGTTCGCAACAATCCGCGTAGTCGCTCAGCCAAACTACGTGCATGTCGGAGGGTCAAATGAAACTCATAAAAATCCTCTCAGGCTTAATTGTTGCTCTGGTCATCTGGAACGTTACACTCACGAACCGTTCAGTAGACGACTCACTGGTAGTAGCCAATCTCGACAAGGAAATTAGCGCACTGCAAAACCAAAACACTATCTTGCGCTCTCGTGTTGCTTCCCTTGGGTCTTTGGGCAATTTGCGACACAGGATTGAACAAGCTGGCTTTGTAGCTAACCCAACCGTTGTGGCTCTTCCAGACACATCCTCCGTAGCTTCCCGATAATTCCAGCATATTTTGTAAATTGTCAATTGAAAAGTGTACATTGAATATATGCGCCATCGGATCCAAGTACTTTTTATCGCCTTTCTCACCTCTCTAGCTCTTGTCACTCTGCGCTTAAGTTATTGGCAAGTTATCCGGGACGACGAGCTGGCGGCATTCGCGGCCTCACAGTACGCTGACAGAGAAATTGTCGACGCCTCACGAGGCATGATCGTAACTTCGGATGGTTATCCGCTCGTGGTGAATCAAGCTATCTACACACTGGGAGCCTATATCCCCAGCATTGAGGATTCACCCGAAGAGATCGTTCAGAAGATCATGTCACACCTAACCCTTGAGATAGATGATCCTGCAATTGCCACAGACGCTGCCAAACTAGAAGTTGCACTAGATGAACTCAAAACTTCGACAGAGGCCACTATGCGCGAGCGGTTGAGCCAAGGAGGCTATGTCGTCCTTGCTCGCGCTGTCTCGGTTTTAGAAAAAGATGCTATCACTGCAGAGCACATCCCAGGACTCGTGTTTGACGAGTCATTTATCCGAGAGTATCCCGAAGCCTCGATGGCGGCGCAAATTACTGGCTTTGTGGGGCGTGATGAGGTGGCCAAGCCTACCGGCTATTTTGGTCTTGAGGGTTTTTATGACCGCGAACTTGCGGGCCGCAGTCGCATAGAAAAGCAAGACAAAGATGCGAGCGGCAATCCGCTTCTGACTGGTGGATTTCAACTCAACCCTGGCAGAGATGGTCGCACGCTTCGCCTTCACTTACAGCGAGGTACACAGTTTCTGGTAGAAGCCGAGCTCAAAAAAGGTCTTGAGCGCTACGGCGCTGTCTCCGGCGAAGTGATTGTCATGGATCCCAATACCGGTGGTATCTTGGCTATGGCCAGTTTACCAACCTATGACCCAGCCAAGTTTCATCTCTACGACACAAGTTTGTACAAAAATCCTGTTGTGGCCAATACATTCGAGCCCGGGAGTACTTTTAAAGTACTTGTGATGGCGGCCGCCCTCAACGAGGGAGCAGTCCACGAAAATGATCAGTGCGATATCTGTAGTGCGCCCTACCCAATTGGCAAATACACCATCAAAACCTGGAATAACGAGTATCGCTCAGGTGCCACACCCGCCGACATCATCATCCACTCTGACAACGTGGGGATGGTCTGGACAGAGCAAAAACTAGGTAATGAAAAACTCCTTGAGTACATAACCAATTTCGGTTTTGGGACCAAAACGGGAATTGATTTGCAAGAAGAAGTCGCCTCACCCCTAAGAAACAAATGGGGCGACATAGACTATGCAACCTCATCGTTTGGTCAGGGGATTGCCGTCACAAGCATTCAAATGGTGCGGGCGGTATCTGCTATAGCCAACGGAGGCTATCTCCTAGAACCGCATGTAGTAAGCTCTGTCTTGAGTAGAGATGAGGAGTTCATTGGTAAAAAAGTGGTGCGCCAAGTAATTAGTCAGGAAACTGCTAGTCGTATCACAGCCCTCATGGTCAGGGCCGTAAAAGAAGGCGAGGCACAGTGGGCCGCCCCCAAGGGTTATATTGTAGCGGGCAAGACCGGGACTGCCCAGATAGCCGTGGAGGGCCACTATGATGCCGATAAAACAATAACCTCATTTGTCGGATTTGCCCCTGCCCATAACCCACGCTTCGTAATGCTAGTCAAGTTGCGCGAGCCCCAGACTAGCCAATGGGGCTCTGAGACTGCCGCTCCACTCTGGTTTAACATCGCCCAGAAATTGCTTTTGCACTATAACGTCCCACCAGACAAAGACTCCTAGCCACTTTTCTGCTAAAATCAACTACGTGAAGTACATCTTGCGCCTTCTCCATGCCCTGCGCCCTCTTATCCCTCAGACGGTCGTGAACTACGCTTATCACCTCCCCAAAGCTTTTCTGGCTTCACGCCTCTACGGTAATCCCGGGAATGACTTGGAGATAATTGGAGTTACTGGTACCGATGGCAAGACCACAACTGCCACACTCATTTACCATATCCTCAAGATGGCCAAAAAAAAGGTCGCATTGATCACCACAGTCGACGCCAAGATTGGAACTAAGAGTATCAAGACCGGCTTTCACGTTACCTCCCCCAACCCCTTCGCGCTCCACTCGCTCCTGCGCCGCATGCGCTCACAAAAAGTCCGTTATGTCGTGCTAGAGGTAACTAGTCACGGACTTGACCAGTTTCGCATCTATCCACTTAGACCAAAAATCGCCGTTTTGACCAACATTACCCACGAACACCTTGATTATCATGGAACATTTGCCCGCTATCGTGACGCTAAGCTCAAACTCTTCCAAGGAGCAAAGCACGCCGTCGTCAACAAAGATTTACCTATCTTTGCAGATATTAACAACCGTTTACCCAAAGTCATGTTTTCAACTTATTCTCTGACTGAGAACTCTCAAATTAGACCAGACACAGTAGAGTACCAGAGCGACAAAACCATCTTTACCTTGGGTAATATGACATACTCGCTTCCACTTACCGGCAGGTACAATCTCTACAATGCACTTGCGGCTATCTCTGTCTCTCTGCTCTTAGGCTTAAGTGTCACCGATATCAAGCGAGCTCTCTCCAGTTTTAAAGGAGTCAAGGGTCGGCTAGAGGAGATTGAGAACAAGCGGGGAATCCATGCATTTGTTGATTTTGCTCATACCCCCAATGCCCTGCGCGAAGTATTGACCAATCTGCGTAGCAAAGGCAGGAATGGGCAAAAACTAATCGTAGTCTTTGGTGCCGCCGGGCTACGGGACGCCTCCAAGCGTCCACTAATGGGTGCTGTCGCGGCCGAGCTCGCCGACTATATTGTTTTGACCTCAGAGGATCCACGCGTGGAAAACCCAAAATCCATTGCCAAAGAAATCATGCGAGGTATCCCTCAACGCTTGCGCAAAAATGTCCGTGTAGAACTGGATAGAGCGAGAGCCATCGACCTCGCCATCAATACACTAGCCAAACGGGGTGACTGGGTGATAAGTTGTGGTAAGGGACACGAGGAGTCGATGGACTATGACGGCATGACAGAAACCCCGTGGTCCGAATATGAGACGATGCGCAATGCACTGGAGCACCAATCATGATTGATTTGTCTCACACCGCCGCCATTGTTCTCGCCGCCGGCAAAGGAACAAGAATCAAGGCTAAGAACAAAAACAAAGTCGCATTCCGGCTCAATGGCAAGTCAATAATTAGCTACACCATAGAACATCTCCGCGCCACTGGCATTCCGCATATCTATGTTGTGGTTGGTTTCCAAAGCGCATCTGTTCGGCGTGAACTCGGCGACTCAGTTGAATATATAGAACAAAAAGAACTCTTAGGTACTGGCCACGCCATCAAATCTGCACTCCGGTATCTGCCTCTCAATACCAAGACTGTTCTTTCAGTCTACGGTGACGACTCAGCTTTCTACCCCTCCACGCTATACCAAGAGATGGTTAGTAAAAAAAACGAGTTAAACAGCGATATTCTCTTCCTCACTGTTCACAAGGATGATCCGACGGGACTAGGTAGAATCGTACGTGACGCGCAGGGCAAAATCCAAAGAATTATCGAAGAAAAAGTGGCAACTGATGAGGAAAAGAAAATTCAAGAGATCAATACCGGTTTTTATTGCTTTGACTACCAGTTTCTCTGCAACTATATTGGCGCTATGCAAAAAAATTCAGTAAGTGGAGAATACTACCTCACCGACATGGTCGAAATAGCACTAGCACATAATAAGAAAGTTGAAGCCTTATTTATCAAAGATAGCTCCATCTGGCACGGGGTGAACACCCGCGAAGACTTAGCCAAGGCCAAGCAAAAAATAGCTCCTAAATAACTCTAACTCCTGTTGCTCTTTCAAGTGACACTGCAAGTACTGCATCAGCTGGGGGATATAAATCATCTGGAGAATAACTACTCATGTATGCTAGAATGTCGTCTTGAGTATTTCTTACAGTCACAAGCTCTGAATGCTCCTCTTGTGCGTGAGTATCGTGAGCAAATTGATTCTCTAATTGTCTTCTACTCATACCTACATTTGCATCAAAAAACAAGACCGGACGAGGGAAAGTTCCTTATAAACCGAAATTTATTGACGCGATTGTGTCGTTTGGTTTCAATCTATATGGCCAGTAATTGGCAATGCTAGCTCTTTCCATTTCCCGATGACCGACAGCATCAAGAACAGTCCCAAGCCCTATGCCTTGAAAAGTGAAAACTGTACAATTTTTGAGTCCTCGAGCGACGTATGACTCGCTTAAACCATCAATTTGTGTTTTTAAATGACGATTTTGAGGAGTTATTCCTTGAACAAGATCATTAGATACTTCCTGTATATATCCATCAGGTGGTCTAAAAACTTTTTATTGCAGAAAGCCAAAATGATAATTCTCCCATTGAGGTGGTAATTGCCTAGACATTCTTTCCAAGAAGTATGAGGCAAGAGTTCTTTGATTCTCCAACGGTGCCGTCAAGATACCCATATAAACTAGCATTTTAGCCTATTTCACTCTAGAATTCGCTTAGATATGACCAAGACTGCGTATTGTATCGGTATCAAAGGGGTTGGGATGACCTCGCTTGCCCTCGCCATGCAGGACGCTGGATGGTCAGTCTCGGGGTCTGATACAGATGAATCATTTAATACAGATGAAGTTCTCGCTACTCGCCAGATCAAGATCGCGCCGCTTAGTGGCTCTGTGCCGGAGCAAACTGATCTTATAATCTACTCCGCCGCCTATTCACCCCCCGTAGCCTTGACGAAGGGGGGCGCACCGATCAAAACACTCTCCCTTGCACAGGCTCTTGGGGACTTTGTCAAAGACCGCGAGGTCATCGCCGTTGCCGGGGTAGGGGGCAAAACGACAACTAGTGCGATGCTTGCATCGCTGTTTCACGCGGCTGGTCGGGATGTAGGTTACTATGTGGGGACGAGCTCTATCGCAGGTTTGCCTGCGCCTGGTCACAACGGTACAGATCCCCTCTACATCGTCGAGGCAGACGAGTACGCGATCAGTAAAGCCGACAAACGGCCCAAATTTGCCTTGCTCACCCCCCACATCCTTGTCACCACCAATATCATCCACGATCACCCCGATATCTATCCCGACGAGTCGGCTACTCTGTCAGCATTTGCCGGTCTCATCGCTCGTATTCCCCGAGGCGGGTCCTGGATTTGCAATCCCAGCGACCCGCTCACTGCCCAGATCCTCAGCCTTCAAGGTGAGACCTTGAAGGATATCAAAGTGATACAATATGGATCAGAACATCCACTCTTTAATCGGCTCAATCTCTCTGTCTTTGGTGACCAAAACCGACTTGATGCACTCGCGGCCGTCCTTACCGCAATTGAGGCAGGACTCAGTGAATCTGAGGCACTCACCGCTATTACATTGTACAAAGGTGCAGGGCGTCGCCAGGAGAGCCACGGAGAGGTCAGTGGGCGTCTACTGTATGACGACTACGGCCATCACCCCCGCGAAATCGCGCTCACAGTTAATTCATTCAAAGCTCAATTTCCACAGCACCGCCTCGTGTTAGTTTTTGAGTCTCACACCTACAGTCGAACCGAAGCGCTATTGCCAGAGTTTGCCTCCACCCTCTCCCTCGCGGATCTGACATTTATTATGCCCATTTTTGAGTCTGCCAGGGAAAAGGGGACTCCCCACACTGTGACTACCGAGTCGCTTGCGGCTCTGATACCTGGTGCAATTCCCCTGACCTGGGAGACAGCCGCTCAAACCGTATGGGAGGCGTCAAATCCAGGCGATCTAATCCTCACTATGGGTGCCGGTTTCGTTTACAAACTCCACGCTGAGTTTAAGTTAAAATAACGGTATGAACTACACCTTCCTGATCCAATCCCTCGGTCGTGATACACTCAAATTCGATGAGCCGCTAGCTAAGCATACGTACTTCAAGCTCGGCGGTCCCGCCGATCTCCTCTACGAACCCAAAACTAGGGATGATCTTGTCGCGGCCGTACAGTCTGCCATTCTTTACAAGGTTCCCTACCTTGTAATAGGCGGAGGCTCAAATATCTTGGTGTCTGACCTAGGCTTCCGCGGGCTCGTGATCAAAAACAAAACCACGGGGATTCAGCTCAAAGGTTTTGCTGGCGGAGTGGACAAGGGGAGACTGGATCTCAAAGAAGCCATCGTCTACGCGGAGTCAGGTGTGCCAGCCAACTTGCTCATTCGCTACACTTTAGACCAAGGTCTCGCCGGACTCGAAAAGATGCTAGGACTCCCAGGGTCTGTTGGGGGTGCCGTCTTCAACAACTCGCATCATCTGGACAAACTTTGGGGAGATCATATTGTTGAGGTCGAAGCGCTCGATCATGACGGTAAGATCAAAAAATATACCCAAAGTGAACTACAATTTGACTACGACTATAGTATTTTTCACAAGACCAAAGAAGTTATACTATCTGCTTCATTTCAACTGATTCAGGGAGATAAGAATGCCTTGTGGGCAATCGCAAACGATAGCGTCAAGCGCCGCGCCACTACCCAACCCCTTGGCACTTTGAGCTCGGGCTGTATGTTCAAAAATATTCCACTGGCCGACGCTATGCGCCTAGGAACACCAGATACAACTAAATCTGTCGGATACCTACTGGACAAGGCGGGTCTCAAAGGCTTGCGAGTTGGTGGCGCCTACGTCTCAGAAGTTCATGCTAACTTTGTCGTCAACGATGGTACTGCCACCACTCAAGATGTCATGGATTTAGTCAACCAAATCAAGGCAAAGATCAAAGCACAATTTGGAGTCATTCTCGAGTTAGAAGTCATCTTGATTGGTCAATTCTAACAATCTCGTCTACAATCTCACTG
>CAZGNX010000016.1:0-18096 GCA_964527065.1 uncultured Pseudomonadales bacterium | reverse complement strand
GTGGCTCTTGCCACTCAGGCTAACAAACTATGATTGTACTTCTCACAGGTACCATTCATTCCCACACCAAAGATGGGGCTATTGTGTTGGTAGGAGGCGTTGGCTACGAAGTGATTGGCCTTTGGTTGGGTCGATTGTCGATAGGGACAGAATTGTCGCTCTATACCTATCACTACCTAGAAAACCAGACTATTCCCCGTTTGATTGGTTGCGAGAGTCAAGAAGCACGTAATCTCTTGCTCGAGCTGATTGGAGTCTCTGGAGTAGGTCCCAAAATGGCGAGCAAAATTCTCGACGCAGCCTCAGTCTCTGCTATCAAAGACGCCATCACTAAGGGAGATCTCGACTTTCTAACCCACATTAAAGGACTTGGCAAAAAAACTGCCCAAAAAATTATTCTGGATCTGGGCAAAACTTTAGTCGAGTCCACCACAAGCGCTCACGCCTATATCTACGAAGCCTTGCGAGAACTCTCCTTTGACAAGCACGAAATTGACCGTGCACTCTCAGCCACCGATTTGACAGGGCTAAGTGAATCGGCGGCACTCTCTCTAATTCTAAAACAACTGGGGAAACCCCGATGATTACCCCCATCCTCAAACCAGCAGTCGCACAAGAAGAAATCAAAATTGATGCAACCTTACGACCCAAGGTCCTGGGCGACTTTGTCGGACAACCACGTCTCAAACAATCTCTCCATCTAGCCTTGACTGCCGCCAAAAAGCGACAAGAGCCCATCGACCATGTACTCCTCTATGGACCTCCAGGGCTTGGCAAAACTACTTTGGCGCACATTATTGCGAGTGAACAAGGTGGCAACATTCACGTGACGACTGGGCCTGCCTTGACAAGAGCCGGCGACCTCGCCGCTCTCCTCACCAATCTCGAGAGTGGTGACGTACTCTTTATCGATGAGATTCACCGCTTGAACAAAGTTGTCGAAGAAACACTTTACTCAGGTATGGAAGACCAGCGACTGGACTTGGTCCTCGGCAAAGGACCTGCCGCCCGCACTGTCTCGGTAGATCTCAAGCCGTTTACACTTGTTGGTGCCACTACCCGCTACGGTGCGCTTAGTTCCCCCTTACGTAGTCGATTTGGCATTATCAACAAACTAGAATATTATGCAGCTGCCGATTTGGCTCTTGTGCTCACTCGCTCCGCCTCTATCCTCAATATCAAAATCGATGCCTCAGCCATCGAGAGTCTAGCCACACGCGCCCGCGGTACTCCTCGTATCGCCAATCGCCTCCTGAGGCGTGCCCGTGATACCGGACAAATGCACTACCATGGCCTCATTAGTGTCGAAGCGGTTCAAGAAACAGTTAATCTACTAGAAATAGATGAGCTTGGCCTCGACGCCTCTGACCGCGAGCTTTTGCACCACATTATCAAATATCACAAAGGTGGACCAGTGGGCATCGAGACTTTAGCTAGCGCTCTCTCAGAAGACGTGGGTACGATCGAAGAAGTGTATGAACCCTACCTTATCCAACAAGGCCTCCTAACCCGTACCAAAGGCGGTAGGGTAGTGACCGACCTCGCCTACACTCATCTCGGACTCAAAAAATGAAGTTTTTGTTACTTGGACTATTCACTATTTCCTATTTTCTATTTCCTGCACAATCGTCTGCGATCTACGACCCCCGCACGCTACCCAACAACAAAATGGGAGTCCACATCTTAGCTCCTAGCGAGTTAGAATCCGCCGCCAAACTGGTCAATAGTCAGGGTGGAGACTGGGGGTATGTAACCGTCCCTATCCAGCCAGAGGACCGTGATCAAGAAACATGGCAAAACTTTATGCATAAATGTCTTGAGCTCCACCTCATTCCCATCATTCGCATCACCACTATCCCCCAAGGTGGTACCTGGGAGTCTGCCAATGACTCTGATCTTGTCGACTTTGCGAATTTTCTCAATGAGCTAGACTGGCCTATCGAAAATCGCTACATCATCCTTTTTAACGAAGTAAATCGGGCCTCAGAATGGGGCGGAGTCGTAGATCCGCACAAATATAGTTCGATAATCAAAAATGCCTACACAATCTTTAAAGAGCGCTCAGAGGATTTTTTTCTCCTCGGGCCAGCTCTAGATAATGCGCTACCCGATTCTACTTCGTCGCTATCTTTTACTAGCTTTACGCGCCAAATGAAGACCGCCGATCCACTCATTTGGAGTTACTTTGATGGCTGGGCGAGTCATAGCTATCCCAATCCTGCCTTTACCGCCAGTCCACACAAAACAGGTTTGCAAAGCATCGTAGGTTACTCGAGCGAGATGTCGCTGCTGGGTATATCACCCAAACCAGTCTTTATCACGGAAACTGGTTGGGATCAAAGCAAATTAAACGGAGATACAATTGCCTTAAATTGGAGTACTGCCTGGAATAAATGGCAAAAAGATCAGAATGTGGTAGCCGTCACGCCTTTTGTACTACAAGGAGGAGATCAATTTGCCACCTTTTCCTTGCTCAAGGACAATGGTGAGTATAGCTCCTCTGGTCAATCGATCTGGAATCTCCCCAAAACTGCAGGTCGGCCCACACTAGCTGAGCGATCATCACCCGCACCTCAAAATAAGTCTGGGACAGCTAGCGATTGGATCACACCATTTTTTACATCTTCTCACTCACTTATGCGCTTGGAGAATATCTTTCGCGTCATCTTGGGTTTGCCAATCAAGTCTAGTGCCACCCTCAAAGATCTCGAGCTCTCTGTCGAACTCGCCCAAACCCCCAAACAATGGGAAAAGGGGCTCTCAGGACGCCAAAGCTTGGGCATGCTGGACGGCATGATCTTTATCTTCCCTTACTCCCACATTCCCGTATTTTGGATGAAGGACATGCAATTCCCCATCGATATCGTTTGGCTCCAGGACGGGGTTGTGGTAGATATTACCTATAGTGCGCCAGTTGCTACAACTGCTGTCCTCCCAACGTATTCACCCAAGACTGCCGTCAATATGGTCCTGGAGACAGGGGCTGGGTGGGCTGCTAAGCACAATATCGTCAGAGGGGATATCTTAACAATACATAATAATTAATGATTAGTCTGACTTTGTATGACAATATTCGTCTATCACGGTGATAACACTGCTCTCTCCCGCAAGGCATTGCAAGACGCCCTGGTGACTGACAAAACCGCCGGACACGATATCAAGTATCTAGAAGGGGACAAGCTAGCGCCTCGCGACTTAGAGTCAACCTTGGCAACCAGTGGCCTCTTTGGCGCCGAATCTCTTGTCATCGAGAATCTCTTGAGCCGTCTTAGATCCAAAGATAAGGATGCCTGTCTCGCGCTCCTTGCAGGGTACAACGGCATCAAGCACATTTTCTTGTGGGACAAAAAGGAGATTACCAAACCCAATTTGGCCAAATTAGGGAGCAAAGTCAAAATTTCTCTATCCAAAGTTCCTACCCAACTCTTTACCCTGATGGAATCACTGGCGCCAGGCAACGCTAAAGCCTCGCTCGCTCTCCTACACCAAGTCGTGGTCAATACCGAGGATATCATCATCTTCACTATGCTGGCTCGCCAAGTGAGTTATCTGATTATGATCAAATCCGCCACTTCACCCAAATTTGCCCCGTGGCAGATCGGCAAGCTCAAGGCGCAAGCGGCACTGTGGTCAGACGCTGAGCTCCAGAGCTTTTTATCATCACTTCTCAGGATCGATCTCGCCGTCAAAACGGGCGCTACCAAGCTGTCATATCTCGATCACCTTGACATCCTACTACTAGATTTACTAGGATAGTCGTCTGGCTATATAAAGGAGGTATATGCAACTTGATACAAGTATATTTAAGGCTTATGATATTCGCGGAATCTTTCCACAAAACATCGACAACGAACTGGCCTATAAAATAGGTGTCGCCTACGCTACCACAGTCAAACCAACCGGCGAAGTTTTGGTAGGTGAGGATGTAAGGATTCACTCTCATGAGTTAAAAGAAAGTCTTATCCAAGGTCTTATTGATTCAGGTGTGAATGTGCTAGACGTAGGCGAGATTTCAACAGACATGTACTACTTTGGCGTAGGTAATTACCAAACAGATGGTGGTATTCAAGTAACTGCCTCACACAATCCTCCTGAGTGGCATGGTTTTAAAATGGTCAGAAAAGGACCTGTGGCAATGACACTCGAAGAAGGCATTAGCCAAATCAGAGATTTCATCCTCAAGGAATATGTTGCTCCAAATAGTGCTGTTAAGGGCACCGTCCGCAAAATGTATATTTGGGATGACTTTGCTGATTACTGTCTTACTTGGGTGAAAGACGTCAATTTCAAATCACTAAAAATTGTTATCAATCCCAACTTTGGTTTTGCTGGACAAGTATTTAAGAAAATTATCGAGAGAGGCAAACTACCTTTAGAGATTGTTGATCTAAACGCTGAACCAAATGGTAACTTTCCCAAGGGCCGTCCCGATCCATTTGTGCCAGAAAACCGGACTGAGCTATCTGAATTGGTCAAATCTTCGGATGCTGACCTCGGTATTGCTTGGGACGCCGATGCTGATCGTGTATTTTTTGTCGCCAATGGCGGCGAGTTTATCGACACCTACTACGCGAGCACTATCATCATCAAGCAATTACTAACAAAGTTTCCCAAAGAAAAAATTATCTATGATCCTCGTTATACTTGGGCACTTATCGAAGCCATTGAGCAAAATGGTGGCACTCCAATTATTTGTGTAGTCGGTCATTCTTATATCAAGCTAAAAATGCGAGAAGAAAATGCGTTGTTTGCGGCCGAATCTAGTGGTCACTCTTATTTCCGTGATTTTTGGTATGCAGATAGTGGGATGTTGCCTGTAATGCAAGTATTGGAATTCTTATCTAAGAATAATATAAGTTTCGCTGAAGCCATGAAACCTGTGATGCAAAAATTTATTATTTCCGGTGAGATTAACTCCGAAATCCAAGACAAGGTGGGCAAAATGGAAGAGATTGCCAAAAAATATGGGGATGGCAAACAATCACGCCTCGACGGCATTGCCGTTGAATACGCTGAATGGCGGTTCTGTGTACGACCATCCAATACAGAGCCATTGCTACGCTTGACGCTCGAGGCCAAATCTCAAGAACTCATGGAACAAAAGCGCGATGAAGTCTTGAGTCTGATAAGATCATAATATGCCATCCATTCTTGACTCGCGCGACAAAATCAAAGAACTAGACAAATCCAATCTCTTAGCGTCAGTTGAGGCCTTGCCCGACCAAATCTTGGACGCACTTGAGCAAACCAAAGATATTCAGATTCCCACTGAGTATAAGACTTTCAAGAATATCGTAGTCTCCGGCATGGGAGGTTCTAATCTCGGCTCCTACGTGATCAAAGGCCTATTCAAAAGCGAACTCGCTGTCCCTTTTGAAATCATTCCTCACTACGTCTTGCCAGGATATGTCAACGAGGACTCACTTGTCTTACTCTCGAGCTACTCCGGCACAACAGAAGAAACACTCGCGGCCGCCCAAGACGCCAAGGGTAGGGGAGCCAAAATCATGGTCATCACGGCTGGAGGGCCGCTCGCAGCACTCGCCCGCGAAAACAAGTGGCCACTGTATGATATCTTGGCCACCTACAACCCTTCTGGTCAGCCCCGTCTCGCCATCGGTTACGCGATTGCCGGTCAGCTGGTTATGTTTGCCAAGGTCGGGGCCATCAACGATCAACTCGCAAACCTCACCCAAACTGTTCAAGGTCTCAAAAAAATGATTCCTGGTCTTGCGCCAGAATTTGAAAACAATCCTGCCAAACTACTGGCATTCTCAGCCTATGACAAACACACCATCCTTGCCGCAGCCGAACACCTAGTCGGCGCCGCTCATGTCTTTAACAACCAGGTCAACGAAAACGCCAAAGCTTTGACGACTGAATGGTCGATCCCTGACTTTAATCACCATTATCTAGAAGCGCTGAGCTTCCCCACGCTCGCCAAAGATACCACCCTTTTCTTCCTGTTCAATTCGCCCCTCTACCACGAGCGGGTACAGAAGCGGGTTTTGATCACCAAAGATCTTCTTGAGCAAAAGGGCTTTGAGGTGCAGCTCATCCAAGCGAGTGCACCCACCAAACTTGAGCAAGTGTTTGAGATTATCCAGCTGGGCGAGTTTGTAGCTACCTATCTCCCCATCCTCTATGGTATTGCCAACCCCGGTCCTGTCCCAAATGTCGAGTGGTTCAAAGCTCAAATGGCCAAATATCCTTCAAGGTGAGACCTCGTAGGCTACTCATCCAGATCTATCATCTCCTTATATACCCTCGAAACATCCCCAGTCTCCTCCACAAATGCCTGGTAGGTATTTCTGGGATTAGTCTTCGAGAAGTAAGATAAGATGTCCTCTGTCTTCACCCAACTCTGCCTAAACTTCCCGAGATAATTCCCATAACTCGAATATTTGTAGTCCTTTAGACCTGCAAGGTGAGACCTTGTAGGGTTATCAGGTAGTGGGTTACGGTGAATATACTTAGTAAGATAAGTGAATTGTTCTTCACTCTTAATATGAACTGTCTTAT
The DNA here is from genome assembly GCA_964527065.1 of uncultured Pseudomonadales bacterium. GTDB lineage: Bacteria > Patescibacteriota > Microgenomatia > UBA1400 > UBA12108 > CAJAUT01. The sequence continues at coordinate 11,574 of CAZGNX010000016.1, read as the reverse complement.
ACACACCTTGAAACAATCCACCTACTCTGGAGTACTTTTTATTAAAGTATCTCACGTATTTCGTGAGGATTGATTGAATAAATTTTGCCATGCCTTTTTCGGTAGCCTGCCTCAACATGAGGTGAAAATGATTTGGCATTAGGCAATAAGCAACTAACTCAATCTCGTCTGCAAAGTTATTTAACCGACGTGATGGTGGGATACTGCGGCCTTTGTTATCCTTCAAGGTGAGACCTCGTAGGGTAATAGGAGTCAAATATACTTTCAAATAACCAATAAACTTGTGGTAATCCTCATCCTCGACAAATATATCTCGCTTTTCCACGCCACGATTATAGACGTGGTAGTAGCCACCTTCCTCGTATTCCTTTATGACATTCTTTGCAGGCATAGACCTTCAAGGTGAGACCTCGTAGGGGTTTACTAGTCCAATAATACACCGTACACTAGTGGTATGTCTGCCCCAAAATACGTGTTATGGTTCCACGAGATCGATAAAGATGATGTAGCGAGAGTCGGTGGCAAAGGCGCCAATCTCGGTGAGATGACCAAAGCTGGATTCCCCGTCCCCGGTGGTTTTGTGGTTACATCCTCCGCGTACAAACACATGATCGAAGTCAATAATCTAGAAGACAAGATCAAAACCGTGCTAAAAGGACTGGATGTCGAAAATGCTACCGCCTTGAACCGCGCCTCCGCACAGGTCCAAAAGCTTATTGAAAGCTCCCCCTTCCCCAAAGATATCGAGGAACAAGTCTTTGCCGCTTATGACAAACTCGGGGGTAATCCTTGGGTAGCCGTCCGAAGCTCTGCTACTGCGGAGGATCTCCCGCAGGCCTCTTTCGCCGGCCAGCAAGAGACTTATTTGAATGTTAGGGGTGACGCCTCTGTCATCGTGCATATCCGCAAGGCTTGGGCGAGCCTCTTTGAACCCCGCGCCATCTACTACCGTGTCCAGCAGAAATTTGACCATTTCAAGGTCGCGCTTGCCGTTCCTGTACAGCGCATGGTTCAGTCTGATGTCTCGGGCATCATGTTTACCATCAATCCGGTAACTAACGACAAATCGCGTATAGTCGTAGAGGCAGTGTGGGGGCTTGGTGAAAATATTGTTCAAGGTGCGGTGACTCCCGATCATTATGAAGTCGACAAAGCCACACTCAAGCTCCTTCAGCACAAAGTGATTAAGCAAGATATTGAGATGGTACGCTCAGGAGAGGGCAATATCCAGCGCAAGGTGCCCAAATCGCGGCAAGACAAGCGCAAACTGACCGACGCACAAGCCGAAGAGGTGGCCAAGCTCGGCAAAAAACTACAGCAACACTACTTCTTCCCCCAAGACTCTGAGTGGGCGATCGAAAACGGCAAGTTGTTTGTAGTCCAAACCCGCCCCATCACCACGGTAGATGCCACCACCAGCAAAAACGAAGAAACCAAATCTCAAGCCAAGCCCATCTCAGGCAAATTGATCCTTACTGGCGAGCCAGCTAGCCCAGGCGTGGTGACTGGTATTGTCAATATCCTCAAGTCCGCCAAGGAGATAGGCAAGATTAAACGCGGCGACATCCTTGTCACTGACATGACTACTCCCGACTTCGTCCCAGCCATGAAGCGCGCGGTAGCCATCGTCACCAACAAGGGTGGGCAGACCTCCCATGCGGCTATCGTCAGCCGCGAACTTGGTGTCCCGTGCGTGGTGGGTACCAAAACAGCTACCAAAACACTCAAGCAGGGTCGGGTCATCACCGTCGATGGTGCAGCCGGCCGCGTGTATGAGAGTCACCTCAAGGCCTCCTCTGTCAATTTTGCCCCTACGGAATCCGCTTACCACGCCCCTGATCACATCATCAAAACCGCCACCAAGGTCTATGTCAATTTGGGGGAACCCGAGTTAGCGTCTGAGATCGCTAAACGCAATGTCGATGGAGTCGGGCTCTTGCGGGCAGAGTTTATGATGGCCGGCATCGGCGTCCACCCAAAAAAGCTGATTCATGAGAAAAAGTCTCACTTGTTTGTAGAAAAATTAGCCGAGGGTATAGGGCAAATCTGTGCCGCTTTTGGTGAACGACCAGTAGTCTACCGCGCCTCTGACTTTAAAACCAACGAATATAGCCATCTAAAGGGTGGTGAAGAGTACGAGCCCAGCGAGCCTAATCCTATGCTTGGCTACCGCGGAGCTTACCGCTACATTCACGATCCAGACGTCTTTGACCTCGAATTAGAGGCTATCAAAAAAGTGAGAAATGAGATGGGTTATAAAAACCTGAGCCTCATGATCCCCTTTGTCCGCAACGTACGTGAGATGCAAGAGGTCAAAAAAATCGTAGTTGCTAGCGGTCTCTCCCGTACCCACACTTTCAAGCTTTGGATGATGGTCGAGATCCCCGTCAATGTCATCCTTCTGGACTCCTTTATTGATGTCGGGATCGATGGCATCTCTGTGGGAACCAACGATTTGACTATGTTAATGCTAGGCACTGACCGCGACAACGAGACAGTGGCCTCCGACTACGACGAGCGCAACCCTGCCGTACTCTGGGCACTCGAACACATCATCAAGACTGCCCACAAGCGGGGCATCACAGTCTCAGTATGCGGACAAGCTCCTAGCTCTCATCCTGACGTGGCCGAGTTTCTCTGTCGACACGGCGTCACGAGTGTGTCTGTCACGCCCGATGTGATAGACAAAACCCGCCAAGTCATCTACGATACCGAAAGAAAATTAATTACACAGAGGAAATAATTAATCACCAATAATCATTTAGTAAACAAAATCTACATTATTAATGTTTTAATAAATTAATAATTGTTTGGTGATAGTAATTTGATTATTGGTTATTACAATCACATATGTCAAAAATTACTCGCATCCTCGCCCACGAAATCCTTGACTCAAGAGGCAATCCGACAATCGAAACTTCCGTTCTTTTAGAGAGCGGTGCTTTTGGCACTGCCTCAGTGCCCTCGGGAGCCTCCACTGGGACTCATGAAGATGTTGAGCTACGTGACGGTGATCCTGCCCGCTACAACGGCCTCGGGGTACTCAAAGCCGTCCAGAACGTCAATCTTACTTTGGCTCCCGCGTTGATTGGAATAGATGGTAGCAACCAAGAGCTTGTAGATCAGACAATGCTCAACTTAGATGGCACCAGCAACGAGTCCAAGTTAGGCGCCAATGCCATTCTCTCTATTTCTATTGCAGTACTCAAAGCTAGCGCACTCGAATCCAAGCTGCCACTCTTCCACTATATCGCCACCCGCTACGGGATAACGACTTCACTCAAGATACCCCACCCCACCTTCAATATTATCAACGGTGGCAAACACGGCGCTGGCAATCTCGATTTTCAGGAGTTTCACGTCGTCCCTTCCACTCGCTATTCCTACACGGACGCCCTACGCATGGGGGTCGAGGTGTACCAGCTCCTCAAAGAAGAATTGATTCGTCGCAATGCTATCCACTCGGTAGGTGATGAGGGTGGATTTGCCCCCAATCTCTTCACCAACAAAGACGCTCTCGAGATTATTTCGGTAACGATTAAGAACTCACCGCACAAGCTCAACCAAGATATTTACCTTGCACTCGACACTGCCGCCGGCAGTTTTTACAAAGATAGTAAGTATGCTATCAAAGATCTTCCTCGACCTGTCGACCTCGATGGCATGATTGAGTATTACCAAAATATGATAAAAGAATATGAATTGTTCTCGCTCGAAGATCCCTTGCAAGAAGACGATTTTACTGGCTGGGCCAAACTGCGCAAAGCCTTACCTTCAAATTTACTAATCGTTGGAGACGATCTCCTCACTAGTAATCCCGTACGTTTACAGACTGCTATCGACACAGGCTCCGTCAATGCAATTTTGGTCAAGCCCAATCAAGCTGGATCGGTAAGCGAAACCGTAGCAGTCATGCGACTAGCCAAACAAAATAGCATCTATACGATCGTCTCGCACCGTTCCGGGGAAACCAATGATACCTTTATTGCTGACTTTGCCGTAGGTATGCAGGCTGACTTTACCAAATTTGGGGCCCCCATCCGTGGAGAGCGTGTAGCCAAGTATAATCGCCTACTCGACATCGAAGGTTATCTAAACAACCAAAAGCAATGATTTCTCGTTTAATTCATTTAAATTTGCTACATTAAATATTGTTTGCAATTTGTAACACGGGATTTGGAATTTATGATCAAAAGCAGAGTGGTTTTGATCATACTTGACGGCTGGGGTTTGGGGCCTGACTACCCTGGCAATGCAATTAAGCAAGCCAATACTCCCACAATGGACATGCTGATGAGCACTTTTCCTTGGGCGCAACTGCAGGCCTCTGGTGAAGCTGTGGGGCTACCCAAAGGTGAAGACGGCAATACCGAAACTGGCCATCTCAATATTGGTGCCGGACGCATAGTCTACCAAGATTTGCCGCGCATCAACATGTCGATCGCCTCTGGTTCATTCTTTGACAACAAAGCCTTTACACAGGCTATAGATCATGTCACCAAGAATAAAAGCCATCTCCATCTGCTCGGCCTGATCGGTCAAGGCGGCGTCCATTCAATGAACGATCATCTCTACGCCCTTATGCGGCTTGCCAAACAAAAAGGGCTCGCTCATGTGTATCTACACTTAATCACCGACGGTCGTGACTCTCCTCCCACCTCGTCTCCTACATACGTTGAGCAAGTCCAAAAGGAGATAGTGGACATCGGCATCGGAGAGATCGCCACCGTCATGGGTCGTTATTACGCCATGGATCGCGACCATCGCTGGGAGCGGGTACAGGTAGCCTACGAAGCACTGGTAGAAGGGGTAGGAGAACAAACTACAGACGTGCTTGCAAGTATAGCCACTCATCACGCACAAAACGAAAACGACGAATTCATCAAGCCGCTAATTGTCCAGGACACGCAAAGGATCCAAGATAACGATGGGGTAATTTTCTTTAATTACCGAATCGATCGTCCACGTGAACTGACTCGTGCACTCTCCATCCCCGATGAGACCTTCTCACAAAAAAAAGAATCTTTTGATCCCTACGGTGTTAAATATCATAAAAGCCATTTGGTAGAGACTCAAGTAGGAGGTGGTTTTTATCGTAAAAAAATATTGCAAAATCTCTGCATGGTAACAATGACAGAATACGAGAAAAATACTGGAGCTTTAGCCGCCTTTCCACCCGAATTTGTCGAAATGCCACTCTCACGAGTCGTCGCCCTGGCAGGCAGACGCCAACTCAAGATGTCGGAGAGCGAAAAAGAGCGCTTCGTCACCTACTATTTCAACGGCCAGCGAGAGCTCGCTTTCCCTGGAGAGGATGTGGCCATCACCCCTTCACCAAAAGTCGCTACCTACGATTTGATGCCAGAAATGTCTGGAGCAGAACAAACACAGAAACTGCTTAAGTTTATCTCAGACAATCTCTACGACTTAATCGTCATCAACTATGCCAATCCTGATATGGTTGCCCACACTGGAGATCTGCAAGCATCGATCAAAGCCTGCGAGCATGTCGATGGGTGGATACGCCAGATTTACGACCGCGTGATGAAAACCGAGGAGTGGAATGTGCTGATTACAGCCGACCATGGCAACGTTGAAGAGCTTATCAATTTGGAGACCGGCAACATCGATACTGAGCACTCTGGTTTCCCCGTGCCCCTAATTCTATTTGGCCAACAGTGGTTAGGCAAAGGGCGCTCTGTTGGTCGAGGTATTCTAGGAGATATTGGTCCAACAATTCTCAAAATCATGGGTATCAACAAGCCAAGTTCTATGACTGGGCGCGCGCTTCTTTAGTCTAAAAACTTTAAGTATTCTTGTCTTTTGTTAGTACTACTACCAACTCACCGCGTATTTTTTCATTCGTGTACTTGTGCATTATCTCTCCTACTGACCCTTCCACCCGCTCTTCGTGCCTCTTGGTCAGCTCACGCAAAAGTACACAGTGGGCCTCACCTAAAACTTGTTGTACGTGTAACAAATCCTTGAGCAGTCGGTGAGGTGAGACATAGAGCACTACTCGTGTAGATGGTTGGGTTTCCATCAAACTTTTTCCGCTTTCTAGTATTTTGATTGCCTTACCACTTGTCTTAGGCAAAAAGCCTAGATAGAGCGCAATCTCACCCCCAATTCCAGAGGAGGGAAGGGCAGTTGTGAGCGCCGTTGGACCCGGTATCACTTGCACGCTATGCCCTGCATCCAAACAGGCTCTGATGGCGCGGTATCCAGGGTCAGAGATAGCTGGCATGCCTGCGTCTGAGACAAGTCCTACATCCACTCCTTTGCTCACCAATTCCAAGATTTGTGCAAACATCCGATCTTCGTTAAATTCGTTATAGGGTACGTAGCGCGGTTTTTTCGTGATCAAGTTTTTCGCAAGTAGATGATTAATTAGCCTAGATGTGACCCGACTATCCTCGCAAAAGAGTACATCAATTATTTGCAGGGTTTCAACTGCACGTAGAGTAATATCGCCCAAATTGCCAATCGGGGTCCCAATTACATACAATCGTCCGCTCATGTATACTACCTCTCATGTCGCAATTACTCAGTCCTATTATAGAGTATCTCAAGCACTTCTCGACAATAGTCCCACTCCCTATATTTGTCACCGTCGGCGCCGCAATCGAAGAAATAATCGCGCCTATCCCATCACCTCTAGTCATGACACTCGCCGGTTCGCTTTCTGCGGCTTCCTCAGCCCACTGGCTTACTCTGTTTTATCTCGCATTCATTGGCTCACTAGCCAAGACAACCGCTTCATACCTTGTATATTATATCTCGGACAAAGCTGAGGATTTAGTACTGGGCAAATTTGGCAAATACCTGGGAGTGAGTCACAAAGAAGTCGAAAAGCTTGGCTCCCAGCTCTCAGGCGGTTGGCGTGATGATTTGGTCATGCTAGCGCTTCGCTCTATCCCGATTATCCCAACTGCGCCTGTTTCTATAATTTCTGGTTTACTCAAAATCAAGCTATCTACCTTTCTCTGGACTACTCTTGTAGGTTATGCGGTCCGTAATTATTTTTATCTTTACTTAGGAGCAACTAGTATTGGTGCGCTTGAGTCGCTTAACGAGGGTCTAAATAGTGTCGAAAAAATAGGTTATCTCATTATTTTTATCTTACTAATTGCAATTGCCCTATTCTTTTACAAAAAACGTCAAGACGAAAACATAATTGTAAAAATGCTCAAATTTTTGCGACTCAAATAATTATTGCCCAAACCGCCGTACTAGTCCCACCACCGTCCCCTGTACTGTCACATTCTGGGCATAAATAGGCTTCATTGTAGAGTTGGCAGGTTCTAGACGTATTCTAGTTGCTTCCTTAAAGAATTTCTTGAGTGTAGCCAGTCCGTTGTCCAAAAGTGCCACCACTATCTCACCGTCATGCGCTTCCTTCTTCTCCTCTATTACGACAAAGTCACCATCCAGTATTCCCTCCTCTATCATCGAGTCGCCTCTTACCTGTAGTACAAAGGAGCGCTTTTTGCCAGAGAGCATCGAAGAGGCTACCTTGAGTGTAGCATGGGGATCGGTCATGGGGGTAATTGGTGATCCTGCAGCAATATAGCCCAATATTGGTAGTTCCACCCCATCAATAGTATGGCCGATTTTGGCGTCCAATAGTTCGATCCCTCGTACAGCTCCCTCAAAACGGCGAATTACGCCTTTTTTAGTGAGCGTTTGCAGGTGCTCGTGCACCGTAGCCAAAGAAGAAACGCCCAGTGAATCCGCAATCTCCTGCAGAGTAGGGGAAGCGCCGAACTTCTGGATATACTGACCGATAAAGTCAAGAATTTGTTTTTGGCGTTTGTAAAGGGTGATCGGCATATACTTTAGTTCTACCCGAACCATAGGCGAATGTCAATAGTGTGATAATCTAGTTTGTATGAAAAGGATCAGTGCGTTCATCATGTGTGCATTTGTGTATTACTGCAGTGGTATATGCTCGCCCGCCCGCGCCGCTTCGGAGTTTACAACTACCTTTACCTCTCTCTACACAATCCCTGTCCGTGGCGAAACGAGTGTTACTCATACAATCACTCTCAAGAACAATCTTGCCCATATCTATGCCACCAACTACACCTTGAGTATCGGTGCCGATGAGCTTACTCAAGTCCACGCCTCAGACGAATTTGGTCCTCTTACCACATCAACCAACAAACAAGATGGCATTACTACTATCCACCTAGAAATTAACCATCCTACAATAGGCAAAGATCAGCAAAAGACTCTAGTCCTCAACTACGTGACCTCAGATATTGCAGAAAAGATAGGCAACACTTTGGCTATCAACATTCCTCGTCTGGCCAAAGCCGGAGAAATTGCCAACTATACCCGCATAGTCAAAGTCGCAGGAGTGGAATATCTCCCTTCACATATCTATCCCCCGCAGAGCCAGACTCAACCTGACGGTATATTTACTACATATACTTTTGTTGGTCATGAAAGAGACTCACTCTCGCTCCTCTTTGGTGACTCCGTTACCTACGAACTCAATTTAAAGTATGAACTCAAGAACAAGGGACTCTCTGGTGCAGACTCCGAATTGGCTTTGCCACCAGATACAAGCTACCAACGCATTACCCTAGGTTCTCTGAGTCCACCACCACAATCAATTCGCCTCGACGCCGATGGCAATTGGCTTGCGCGTTATTCTCTCGAAGCAGGAGGAACACTAAGTGTCTATGCCCAATTGTATGCAACTATCTATCCCCTGCCAATCTTGTTTGACCCAAGTACTTCCATACCTACCCAAGTAAATAATTCCAAGTTTTGGGACTCATCCTCAGAACCATTGACAACCCTGGCTAATCAGCTCAAAGAGCCACAACATATCTACAATTACTTGGTAGACAATTTTAAGTATGATTACAAAGGACTCGTCAGTGGCAGTGTTCGCGCCGGTGCCCTCTCCGCACTCACTAACATGCAGAGTGTCCTCTGCACAGAGTTTACCGACACTTTTGTCTCCTTAGCCCGTACACAAGGGATCCCCAGTCGAGAAATTAATGGTTATGCCTATACCGCCAACGCATTTAGGCGCCCGCAAAATACGGTCGCAGATATCCTTCACGCCTGGCCTGAGTACTTTGACAGTCACAAATCCGTTTGGATAGCTGTTGATCCAACTTGGGGCAACACTACAGGCGGGATTGACTATTTCCACAAACTCGATTTTAGCCACATCACATTTGTCAGACACGGCGCCGAAGACAGTTATCCCTTGCCAGCAGGCGCCTACAAAAGTTCTGTCGAGGACAAACAAATTGATGTTGTCATCGCCTCCAATCTCCCTGATCCCAACCCAAGCTACAAAGTCGTACGTGACGGTGGACATATCCAAGTGTTAAACGACGGCAATGTAGCCCTCATCAATCACCCAGTACAAATTGAGGGTACTTCCTATACCCTAACCTATCTGCCTCCTTACGGTACCTATCTTATTCCTCCTGAGTCATCACCCACATGGTATGATAAGATCAAATTGATATGCGCAAAATTATTGTCACTATTCTGGCAACGGCGGCCAGTTTCTATGTAGCTCAATATCTACTTTCAGGTGTAGTGCTAGAAAATAGCTGGAGCTCTTATTTGATTGCCTCTTTCGTTTTTGTGATATTTAATTTTTTCCTTTCGCCACTCATCAAACTATTACTCTTGCCTATCAATCTGCTTACCCTAGGTCTTTTCCGCTGGATTTCTGGTGTACTTGTCCTTTACCTCTTTGACTTAATGTATGACGGGATTTCTATAACCTCGTTTACCTATCCAGGGTACAACTCACCCATTCTTACCCTCCCCCAAACCGAGCTCGCCCTATTTTGGGTTCTCATGCTCGCCTCGCTCATCATGAGCCTCACTTATTCTTTTATCAACACACTTTTTGTGGGCGACAATTAATATGTGGACACTTTTTGCCCAGATCATTCTCTCCATTATCCTTATAGTGTGCATCATTCTCCAGGCCAAAGGTACAGGATTAGGCGGAGTGCTTGGGGGTACAACCAGTTATCACGCCAAGCGAGGTATGGAAAAATCACTCTTTTATTTGACCATTGTCGCTAGTGTTGTGTTTGTGGGCTTGGCCATAGCCAATGCTCTCTAAAATGTATGTTCAAATCGCTACGTCGCTACTATTGGGTGTCGGAGTCATTTTTAGCTCGCCATAGCCAAATAATTGTTCGTACTACCCTAAGTGTTTTGGCCATGATTTTCGTGTTTGTCATCTTTGCCCGCTATGTCCCAACCCCCAAAGATACAATCCGTATTGGTAGAGTAGGCAAATATACTTCACAGACCCTTCCCCTAGATATTCAATCCATGGTGAGTGCAGGGCTTGTTGGGTATGCATATAATGGTCAGATTACTCCAGAATTAGCTAAGTCCTGGGAAATCAAGGACGATGGGCGCACCTACACTTTTACGCTTAATGAATATATTCGCTGGCACGATGGCTCAGCACTTAGTCCACAAGATATTAACTATAATTTTCAGGATGTGGATATCGAGAGGGGAGAGAATACAATTACATTTCACCTCAAGGAGCCATTTTCACCATTTTTTTCAGCGGTAGCACGACCAATTCTCAAAAATAACAAGTTGGGTAGTCGAGATTTTCGCCTGGTCAAATCCAAGATAGCTAGTGGCGTTCTGCAATCACTCACGCTCGAGAGTGAGACAGATCGTCGGATATACAAATTTTATCCTACCGAGTCTAGCAGTCTCACTGCCTACAAACTCGGCGAAATAGATATGATAGAGAGGTTGTCATTTATACCCCATGACTTGCAAAATGACGCATCCTCGATCATTCACGAAGAGGGGGAAAATGAAGGACGCCAAGTGGTCTTGTTTTTTAACAACAATGATGTAGTTTTAAACAGCAAGTCCTCAAGGCAAGCCTTGGCTTATGCAATCAAAGACAAAACCTTTGGTCACGAGCGAGCTCTCTCTCCCATTGACGATTCCTCCTGGGTCTTCAACAATTTGGTCAAAACTTACGACTATGAGCCAGAGCATGCTCGTGACTTGCTCTCCCAGGACAATCCAGACACTAGCTCGCTCAAATTAGAACTCAAGACCATCCTCCCGTACCTCGATATTGCCGAAAGTATCGCGACATCTTGGCGTGATACGCTTGGCATTCAAGTCGAGGTAAAGGTTGTCACCAGTGTCACAGGTGATTATCAGATTATGCTTTCTGACTTTACACCTCCCATTGATCCCGACCAATACCCCATATGGCACTCCACCCAAGCCACCAACTTTACACATTTTAGTAACCTCAAAATTGACAAATTGCTCGAGGATGGTCGACGCACTTCTGATCAAAAGTTGCGCAAAGAAATTTACGAAGATTTCCAGCGTTTTTTACTTGAGGATTGCCCGGCAGTCTTCTTGTTCAAAAGTAATTCATTTACGCTCACTCGTAAATCATTATTCTAAGCATATCTTTATATATCTATATATATCTTTCTGGAGCCCTTGTATAACAAAGTCAGAACTCATTTTATAACACAATCAAGGTGATTGTGTCCGAAAATCTCAAAAATCCCCAGGCAGCCAAAT
>CAZGNX010000015.1:0-20159 GCA_964527065.1 uncultured Pseudomonadales bacterium | reverse complement strand
AATTGTCGACTCTAATGGTGACCCAACTGGCATAACTCGCGTAATTCCCGCCAACGACGATGCGCTAAAATCTGTGGTGATGCTCTGTTTGGCGGTCACTGGCGCGGTAGAAAAGGGTCTCAAACTAGCTAAACAAGCGCAAAAATGAACAAATGCATAAGTGCATGAATGTGAGGATATATGGCGATTACGCTTGATCAGATTAAAGAATTGCGTGAGGAGACTGGGGCGGGGATTATGGACGTACGCAAAGCATTGACCGAATCGGAGGGCGACACTAAAAAAGCCAAAGTATGGCTTGAGAAAAAGGGACTCAAGCGAGCGGCGGAAAAGGCTGAGCGCGACACCTCTGCAGGCTATGTGTTCTCGTATGTGCACTTTAACGGCAAGGTGGGTTCACTCATCAAGATGGCGTGTGAGACTGATTTCGTAGCTAAGACGGAGGATTTCCAAAATTTGGGTAAAGAGATCGCCATGCAAGTTGCCTCGATGAAGCCCGCAACTGTTGAGGAACTCATGAAACAAGATTACTTGCGCGACCCAAGCAAAACGATTGAAGCTATGGTAAAGGTGATCTCGGCTAAGACTGGGGAGAATATCCGCGTAATTGCAATCTGCGTACTTTAGTACCAGTAAGGTCCAACCACTTAAGTATCGATAACTTGCAACCTACAAGGTCTCACCTTGAAGGTCATATCCGTGTTATCATAATCAGATGTTAACGATTTTGGTATTGTCTCTTCTGGTCCTATTGCACGAACTCGGCCATTTCCTGATCGCCAAACTGTTTGGGATTCATGTACTTGAGTTTGGAATTGGTCTGCCGCCTAAGGCACTCACACTCTTTAAGTACAAAGAAACGCAGTACACGCTCAACTGGTTGCCGATAGGTGGCTTTGTGCGGCTCGCTGGTGAGGAAACTGACCCCACGATTTGGGAGCGGATCAACCCCCTGACACATAGCCATTTGTTTTTTGCCAAACCCGCATGGCAGAGAGCACTAGTTGTTTTGGCTGGGGTAGTTATGAACTTTCTCATTGGCATAGCGATGTTTAGCATGGTCTATACCAAGCTCGGGATACCGCATTTGAATGGTGAGCAAGTACTGGTGACTCACGTTGCGCCTGACTCTCCCGCTATGCTAGCTGGGATAGTGCAGGGAGAAGTGCTTGTGAGGGTGGGGGAGACAGAGGTGAGTAATAGCGACCAATTTATCGAACTGATCAAAGACAAAAAGGGGCAGATGGTGAGTCTCTACTTGGCGAGTATGGATAGTAGTGGACGCAGGGAAGATAGCTCTCGGGTAGTAGAGCTCATCCCTAGGGAGAATCCGCCAGAAGGCGAGGGAGCACTGGGGGTGGGAGTATCTACGGTGCCGATTGTGACGTATGAGAAAAAGGTATGGTATCAAGCGCCGTTTTATGCCATGGTCGAGGGGACCAAAGAGACCATAGCATGGACTCGTGAGTTTTTGCGTGTTTTCTCGCACCCGAGAGAGCTATTGCAAAATCTGAGTGGCCCGGTGGCGGTGGTGAAAGTGGGTCAACAAGCTACAATGGAAGGGTGGGTGAGTACGCTACGGTTTGGCGGGATCATTTCGCTCAACCTCGCTATCTTTAATCTCCTGCCAATCCCAGCGCTCGACGGCGGACGGCTTGTGATGATAGGACTAGAGAAGCTGGTGGGGCGCAAGCGAGTGGCTAAGTATGAGGGGTATGTGAATGCAATTGGCATGTTCTTGTTGATTACTTTGCTCGTGGTCGTGACGGTGAAAGATATCTTTTTTTCTTAGCATAAACCGGTCCCCTTGAATTTATCTCAATATAGGCCTATAATTATGAGATGGTTCGTGAAGTACTACATTCTTATATACAGGCAGGTCCTCGAAACTTCGGGGTCTATCCAAGAGCTGAGATCCCCGTTGAGATGCAACATCCTTTTGTGAGAGCTTTCATCGATCGTTTACCCAGCAACAATGATATATATAAGCAATTACTATTTTTAGCTTGTGGTAATGGGGGCGCAGATTTCCAGACTGCTCTGGAAGCAGAAGCAAAATTGGGTCCGATTAGATCAGTATTTATGGACATACAACCTGAGGTTATAATGGAACAAGTAGCTAGGTTTTTTCCCATAGATCAGACTTCGGATTACACACAGAACAGGAAATTTGATAAAGGTAGTATACCAACGTTTGCAGTCTGGGACTTGAATGCTAGCCAATTTTTACCATTCGAAAGCTCGACATTAGCTGGTGTCTATTTTCGGTATGCGATGCACTGGTTGGAGTATCCCTTTTTCATAATGCGAGAGTTAGCACGAGTACTCAAACCTGGCGGTGTGGGGTATATCGCGACCGCGACCCCCTATAGTCTGCCAGTCATGAACGAAACATTTAGAAGCGATACATACTCAAAAGAAGAGATCCAGTTGTGGTATCCTGAGGCTACAATAGAGAAAGGAGACTCAACGATTTACCCATCTGATGTGTGGGTAGTCAGCCACGCTAAAGAAGTTGAGACGCATTTTGAGAGGTACCCTCATCACGCATATTACACTAGGGTAAAAGCAAGAGGTTCGACGTTGCCTGGAAAAACTGTGACGGGGTTCCTGCCCCGTTATTTTGAATCGACTGCCAACTCATATGGATTAAAAATCCTGGGTTTGGAGACAGAAGTTAGCCCTGGCTTTCCTAATCAATTTAAAGAACCCGATCCTAGGTCGCAAACTGGCATTCATGTCTTGCTCGGCAAGCAGTAGTCATGCGCATGCTAAAATGAGCTCATGCCCAAGACAATTGTGACACATATTCATCCAGATCTAGATGCGATCATGAGCGCGTGGCTCCTCGTGCGGTTTAACCAGCCGCAATTTGGGGATGCTATGTTTGAGTTTGTGCCAGCGCCTACGACTTATAAGGGTTTGCCACCGGACAATGACCCGAATGTGGTGCACGTGGATACAGGCAGTGGCAAGTTTGACCATCATCACCTAAGGGACGGCTACAAAACTTGTGCGGCCAAGCTGGTCTGGGAAGAGCTCGTGGCACTTGGACTCATCTCACCCACTGACGAAGCGCTCAAAGAAATGGTAAGTTTTGCCCTTGAGGTTGACCAATTCAAGGACTGTTACTGGCCAGGGACAGATCATCCCCGCATGGCCATGATGCTCCACGAGATCATCCCGGCACTCCACCGCCTGCATTCTCAGGCAGGCCTGCAAACGCATGATAACGAAGCTGTGCTGCGGATGGTGTTTGTTTACCTTGACGGGGTCTACCAGCGGCTCAAGGACTGGGAGAAGGGCAGAGAAGCGGTGAATGAGGGCGAGGAGTTTGTGAGTGCTTGGGGTCGGGGGATAGTTGTGACCACGGCCGCCGACGATGTGTCTAAGACAGCGCAGAAAATGGGATATGACATGGTGGTCATACACGACGTGCAGAAGGGGTATCTGAAAATCAAAACTGCACCCAATGTTGAGTTACCACTCCAGAGTTTGTATGATAAAATAAGTGAGCATGAAGATCTCTCGCGGTGGGTGTACCACAACTCGGGTCACATGCTGTTCTCAGGGTCAGATAAGGGTCAGCTGAAAGAGCGAACCCAATTACAGTTGCATGACCTGCTAGAGATGATTAAGGAGGTGTCCAAGTAAATGCCAATAATAGTCAAAGCGAAAAAAGATGAGTCTCCTGATGGCGTGATCCGCCGCTTCAAAAAGAAAGTATTGAACGAAAATGTGATAGAAGAAGTGCGCAGTCGCGAGTTCCACAAGTCTCCGTCAGTGTTGCGTAAAGAGCGCAACAACGAAATCAAGCGTAAAAAATATAGTGACCGCATGCAAAAGATTGCGGCGGCAAAGAAGAAGTAATGAGCATCTTGGTTACTTTACAAGAAGAGATGAAAGCGGCTATGAAGGCGCGGGATCAAACACGCCTGGATGCTTTGCGCCAGATCGTCTCGGCGATTCGCTATGTGGAGAAGGACCTGCCTGCGCAGGCAGGTACACCTAACTTGAGCGATGAGCAGATAGTAGGAGTTTTGAAAAAGGAAGCTAAAAAACGTCGTGAGGCGATTGAAGCATATCAAACGGCAGGGAGAGATGAACAGGCCAAACAAGAGCAGTACGAGCTCTCCCTGATTGAGTCATACTTGCCCAAGATGATGTCTGAGGATGAGGTCAGAGCAGTGGTTAAAAAAGCGCTGGATCATTCAAAAGCCGAGAACTTTGGGATGGCGATGAAGGCGGCGATGGCAGCAGTAGGAGGACAATCCGAGGGAGCAACGGTTACACGGATTGTCAAAGAGTTATTCCAGCAATAATCAATACCCAAGCACCAATCAACAAACAATAAGACAAAAAAATGTAATAATTACAACATTAGTTATTAGCATTTGTTTGATTATTGATTATTGAGATTTGATTATTATGATATCGATAAATATCATTGCCGATGCCAAATTTCCTTTTGATAGAACAGCGCTCCGCCTTCATTTGACTAAAGTGCTTACAAAACACCGTTTGACAAGCAACGTTGAGATAGATGTACAGGTAGTGGGCAGTCGTAGTATGAGCGTGTTGCACCGTACATACATGCAGATCCCGGGCGCAACTGATGTACTGTCTTTCCCGCTGAATGATCCGGCCGATGACAGACCTTTTATTTCCTCGCCTGACGGAGTGCTCAGACTCGGTGATATCGTTGTGTGTTACCCTATGGCAGTGCAGCAGGCGTTTGAGAAGCAGTGTAAAGTGGATGCTCAAATCCAATTCCTGGCCGAGCACGGGCTCATGCATCTGTTGGGATATCATCACGAATGACGTTTAGAGTTTGACGGCCATTCCAAGTCAAAAACCGAAATAGTTTTGCCAGCGCAAAACTTTTCTCGTACTCGATTTGGCGACCCCGCCAAGGCGGGGACCAGCTCGCCATGATCTCGTAATGTTTTCTTTTGGAACGATCCGTCAAACTCCATAAAAGATAGGGTTTGATAGATTTAACCCAAGCAGTATTTTTGATAGAGTAGGAGAGATGAATCTTTATCTAAAATACCGTCCCAAGACTATCGATGAGCTTGATTTGGCGAGTGTGCGCAAGGCACTAAGTGCTATTGTGACAGCCAATCGGACTGCCCACGCATATCTACTGACTGGACCTCGGGGAGCAGGTAAGACAAGTGCGGCGCGGATACTGGCGCGAATAGTCAACTGTGAGGAAAATGGGGAAAAGCTCGGCGAGCCGTGTAACAAATGCGCTGCCTGTACCTCGATACTGTTGGGTAGTGCATTTGACGTGATCGAAATTGATGCGGCTTCTAATCGCGGCATTGATGATATCCGCGACCTTAAGGAGAAAATCAAATTGGCACCGGCGGTTTTGCGCACAAAGGTTTATATCATCGATGAAGTGCACATGTTGACTAGCGAGGCCTTTAACGCACTGCTAAAGACCCTAGAGGAACCTCCCACTCACTCGCTTTTTATTCTATGCACGACAGAGTTGCACAAAGTCCCAGGAACCATCGTCTCACGCTGTACCCAGATTCAGTTTAGTCGTGCTACTGAGGAGGAAATGCAGAGATCATTTGCCCGTGTGGTCAAGGGAGAAGGAAAGCAGGTTACAGAAGAAGCACTCAGCTACCTTGCCAGATCGGTAGATGGCTCGTTCCGGGACGGGGTCAAACTGCTAGATCAAGCTTTGGCGGCGGGTAAGACTGTGGGGCTCGCCGAAATTGAACTACTTGTGAGTGGGAGCATAGGACATAATATTGATGGTTTGATACAAGCTCTTGTTGCCAAGCAGGCGAGCGTAGCTTTGTCAGAATTGAATAAGGCAATCGATAGTGGTGTGGATCTGAGCTATCTCTTGGTTAGTTTGATGCGGGGCTTGCGGGACAAATTATTGGCTGGGGAGGTGGAGATCGAGGTGACCAAGTTGATCTACTCCCTGGATGAGGTGGCGAGGCGGATCGCTACGAGTCTCGACGGCCAACTCCTGGCACAAGTGGCGATTGTGGAGTGGTGTGGACCCGCTCCTGCTGAGAATAACCAATCACCAAGCACCAATCTGCCGCCGCAGACTGGTAATCAAGCAAAACCTAATAAATCAACGATAAAGCAAACGAGCGCACAACCTCAAGTCACAAAAAAAGCTGAGGACGAAAGGGATGGGGGAGAGGTGTGGCAAAAATTGATGGGAAGCCTAAACAGTGATAGCGCTACTCTGGGCGCGCTCCTGTCACAGGTCGGACAGGCTACGATACAGGGAGACGAGTTGATGATCCAAGTGAGGTATGGCTTTCATAAAGACCAAATCATGTCGGAGAAGACTCTGCATAAACTAGAGCAGATGGTAAGTACGGTAATAGGGCGTAACATGAGGATTAAATGTGAAGTTGCCATTTCGACTGAGGCTAAGCAGGCGCAAGGGGATGATATAATAGAGGAGGCTGTAGCTATATTTACTAGTTAAAGGGAGTACTATATGTTTGACAAATTTAAGCAATTAGGACAACAGGCCTCGCAACTCAAACAAATCCGCGACCAGGCAGTACAGATGCAAAAGCAACTGCAAGCTGAGGTAATAGAGGTGGAGGAAGACGGTATCCGCGTAGTGATGACTGCAGACCAAAAAGTCCAGACTGTGACCATAGACGGCAAATATGAAGAGCGCCTAGTCAAGATCCTCAATGACGCGATCAAAAAGTCTCAGCAAATTGCAGCCAAGAAACTGCAGGAGATGTCGGGTGGGCTCAAGGGACTACTTGGTGGAATGGGTGGGGGAGCGCCACAGTAATCGAGTTCGTCTAGCAAGGTTTGGAGTACCATCTCAAGAAAAACCGTAATAATTTTCTGGTGAAAATTTTACTTTGGACTCCTTCGCCTTCGCTTTGTCCGTATAATTTTTCGTTGAGAGATACTCCTGCACCTTGTGACTCACAGTTTTACCAGATACAATACCCTTTATGAGATTGCCCAAGATAGTTGAAGATCTGACGAATAGTTTTGAGAAACTGCCGGGGATTGGGAGGCGCTCGGCTCAGCGCCTCGCGTTTTATCTTCTGCGGGTACCGCAGCGGGATCTGGACTCCTTTGCCCAGTCGCTTAGTAATCTCAAAAAACTCACGAAGGTTTGCACCATATGTCATAACCTGAGTGAAGAGGCAACGTGTAGCATTTGCAGTGACTCCAAGAGGGATAGTAGCCAAGTCTGCGTGGTGGAGTCGTTCCAGGACGTTCTGGCCATCGAGAAGTCGAGTAGTTACCGAGGGGTCTATCACGTACTGCATGGCGCTATTTCGCCCCTGAATAATATCGGTCCCGATGAGCTGTATATCGATACACTGGTGAAACGAGTGAAGCAGGGGAGAATCAAAGAAATAATCCTGGCGACCAATACGAGTCTCGAAGGGGAGGCGACGGCGCTCTATATCCAGCAAGCACTTGCGGGGATTAAGGTATCGATTAGTCGGATAGGTCGTGGACTTCCCACTGGTGTTGAGATAGAATATGCCGACGATCAGACGCTCGTACACGCGTTTGAGACGAGACGGACATTATAATCATGAAAGAATTGCTAAGAGATTTTCTTGATTTTTACCGCAATCAATTGCTGATAGGATTTTTTCGTAAGAGAGGGAAATCATTAGGTATTCCCCATGTAATTTTTTGTATAGAACGGTTGCTGGCTGCATATCCTGAAAAAGAGGAAATTAGAATATTAGACTTAGGTACTGGAGAGGGACACTTGTTGCGTGTTATTGAGCAAGTGGGCAAAATCACGGGTTTTTCTAAAAAATTAAAGCTCTATGGATTTGATTTTGATGAAGAAATGCTTGAGTCGGCGCGCAGACAGAATAATGTGAAAGCGGAATTTATTCAATTAGATCTTCGGCATGATACTTTAGCAGATTATTATGCGTATTTTGACCTGGTAGTATCGGTAAATACTTTGCACGAAGTATTTTCTTCGTATTTGGGAGAGAGGAATATAAAGTATCCCGTAAGCAAAATGGCCTTTGCTAAGCGTAAAATTGCAGCTCTTATTGGGGAAATTGCGAAAATGTTAACCCAGGATGGCTCATTCATTTTATATGATGGGGTAGCGCCTGAGTTGAGGCTTGTTAACAAGGAAATTTCTTTTAGAATAAAAAATCCAATTTTGGAACATTATTTTGAACAGGCTATATCTGATCTTGCCTTGTGGCGAGTTAACTTCAATAAGAAAGAAGATGTTTATACGATGAAATATCGGGATTTTAGTTGGTTTGTGGTCACTTTTAAGTATCTCAATACCAAGTTGTGGCCTTTTGAATGTAAACAAATTTACCATTATTTTTCTGAGCAAGAATTCGCGAAGGCGTTTCATAGTGCTGGACTTATGAGAGAGAGTGTAACGTACCTATCTAGTGACTTGGGTTTGTGGAAGAACAATATTTCGCTTGTGGGTGAAAATTATGACTTTCCGCCTAAATCTATTATGATTGTGGGATCTAAACACTATATTCCTTCGCAATATGATTATTTTGGGGGGAATTAGGTATAATAAGAGAAGAGGTTGAGAAATGAAAGTCCATTTTATTGGTGATTTGACAGGTAGTAAGCGTGACTACAAGATGATTGTGTCGATTGTTGAAAAGCAAGGCCACGAACTTGTAACAGATCATTCGATCATCAGAACGCTGAAAGATGTTGAGACAGAAACGCCTGAAGATGCCGAACTGTATGCCAAAAAGATGAACCAGTGGTTGAAGCAAGCTGACGCTGTGGTGGTGGAAACTACAGTTCCCTTGTTAGGATCTGGCTATGAGATAGCTATCGCTCTTCAACTAAGTAAGCCAGTTATTGTCTTGTATCGCCCCAGTGGTACCAATGCTCCTCATGTGTTGAAAGGTATTGATTCTGATAAATTACAAGTGATAGGTTATAACGACAAAAATATGGAAGAAGCTTTAACATTGGCACTTGATTATGCTACAGAACAAGCCGATACCAGATTTAACTTTTTTGTGTCACCCTCTATTGTTAATTATTTAGATTGGGTGTCAAAGCAAAAGCGCATCACCATGGCGTTGTACCTGCGGGAATTAATTGAAGCGGAGATGCGCGCTAACAAAGACTACAACGAGTCGAAATAGTATGGCAAGGAAAAAGACAAAGGCTGAGAAAATCGAGAGCGGATATAGACTCAAGAACTTTCGGTTGGCTATGGCAGAGCGGACGGCGGCGAAGGATGCGGGTGAATTTGGTTATTTGTCGAGTGAGTATGTAGTGAAGGATTTAACCAAGACTTTGGCTTACACGACAGTTATACTGGGGCTTTTGGTGTTGGCGAAAATGCGGTTGGGATAGGGTATATTGGAAGCATGAGCGTCTGGAAAAATGTAGGACAAAATTTGACAGGATTAGTCAAACATGTAGTTAAATCGGTGGTGAGTGAGCCAGGGGAAATCGTCAAGGACTTGCCTGCGCAGGCAGGCGCTGTAGGACAAAAAATAGAAAAAGGTCAACAAACCCAAGCTCAAAGTGATGATCCTACGCAAGCCGATCCTATTGCAGATCTGGCTAAAGCAGGATTTAAAACTAAGGACGATTTTGACAAATACCAAGGATTGTCTAGTCAAAAGGATCAAATAGAGCTTGAAATGACGAGGAAACAGTTGGTACGGCAATGGGGACTCAACGCTGACCTAGAATCGGGTATGCAAAAAGCGAGAGAGGAGTGGGAACAAAAGGAGGAACAGCGGAAAAAAGTAGAGGAACAAAAAGAAGAGCAAAAGAAAGAGTTTGAGTTTCAGAAGAAGGCGCAGGAGGATATTGGCCTTAAGGCGGCGCAGAGTGAAGCGAGTGCAGAGAATAAGGCGTGGGGTGCGGGGTAAGATTGGAGAAAACTTGCCACTATTTCAAGTCAAAAAACGGTGATATTCGCCTGGTGGCGTATTCACCTCTAACTCGGCTACCCGCCTGCGTAATGTTTTTGTTTGAAACAGATGTCAATTTTTCTTTATGCTATACTCAAAATATGCTAAATCAAGCATATTGTTTTCAGGGCGATGAATGTGGAGGGGAGTGCTCGTGTTGAAATAATATTGCCAAGACACTTGAGACACACCCCGCTAAGCGGGGTTTTTAGTATAAAATGAAGGAGTCACATGAAACTATTTAACTCACTCAGCAGAAAACTAGAAGAGATCGTCCCCAGAGAGGTAGGTAAGATTGGAATGTATACCTGTGGACCCACCGTATATTCGACTCCTACAATCGGTAATTTCCGCACGTATGTACTGAGTGATGTGTTGGTGCGGAGTCTCCGTTATTTAGGTTATGAAGTCCAGCACGTAATGAATTTGACGGATGTAGGACACCTTACCGGAGACAACTCGGGGGATGCTGATACCGGCGAAGACCGGCTGGAAAAGGCCGCCAAAAAAGAAGGCAAGACTGCGTGGGAGGTAGCTGAGGCGTACACCAGAGAGTACATGGCACATCTCAAACTCCTCAACATAGTGCCCGCGGATGTCATCTGTAAAGCCACTGAGCATATCCCTGAGCAGATTGCCATGGTCAAGCAACTCGAAGAGAAAGGGTTGGCCTACAAAATCACGGATGGGATCTACTTTGATACGGTCGCTTTTGAGAAGCTTGGCTATACGTATGGTGAGCTCTCAACCCTCGATCAAATACGCGAAGGGGCGCGGGTGGAGCCAAATAGGGAAAAGAGGAACGAGCGTGACTTTGCGCTGTGGAAGTTCTCACCTCCAGGTGCCAAACGCGATATGGAGTGGGAGTCGCCATGGGGGATGGGATTCCCTGGGTGGCACATAGAGTGCTCGGCGATGTCTACCAAATACCTGGGTGAGCAATTTGATATCCACGTGGGAGGGGAAGATTTGCGCAGTACCCATCATCCAAATGAAATAGCCCAGGCAGAAGGGGCGACGGGAAAGCGTCCATTTGTCAAATACTGGGTACACGGGGCTTTTTTGCTCGTAGACTCTGGACGAATGGGTAAGTCACTGGGGAATGCCTATACAGTTGCCGACGTAATCGGACGAGGTTTTGACCCGCTTGCGCTGCGTTACTTTTACCTCACGGGACATTACCGTAAACAGCTCAACTATACCTGGGAAGCACTCGGTTCGGCGGCGTCCGCCCTGAATAAGCTAAAAGTAGTCTATGCGAGCGCGACAGCGGATCAAGGGGAGCGGACACAGCTGTCTGATGAGAAACTGCAAAAAGTCGAGGCGTATGGCCACGACTTTCGCGCTGCCCTAGAGAATGATCTCAACCTTCCAGAGGCGCTCGCGGTGGTCTGGGCGGTCGCCAAATCAAATATACCAAACTATGATAAAGTGGATCTTTTGACTCAGTTTGATGCTGTTTTGGGACTGAACCTAGGAATAAGTAAACAGAAATCAGAGATTAGTCAGATCCCAGAGCAAGTGGAGAAGTTGATTGAACAACGGGAAGCAGTACGCAAGCAACGTAACTACGCTGAGGCCGACAAAATCCGCCAGGATATTGAGAAGTTGGGATATCGGGTAGAGGATAAGGGAGGTCGGACGCGTGCGGTCAAAATATAAGTTATGGTTATTAGCTCTGGTGGTTGTAGGTCTAGGAGTATGGTGGGGGCTGTCGTTTGACGGTAAGGGGACGATGCTGAGTCCTCAAGGTGAGCAGCTGGTTAGGCGAGAACTCCCATACGACAAATATAGCTTTGAGCGCTTGGCCAAGCGAAGAGGGGTTGCAAGCAAGATTGAGGTAGATGGTAATAAGTTTTATTACCATAGTGAAGGACGAAGAATTTCTGGAGAGATCAACCGGTCAAGCGGAGAGGTTAAGGGTATAGTCGTGATGGCGAGGGGGTACGTGGACAAAGAGATTTATAAAACGGGTGTGGGAACGCACTCTGCCGCCAAGTATTTTGCCGAGCACGGCTATACGACCTACGCGCCCGATTTTTCTGGGTATGGGGAGTCTGATGCTGAAGATCCCAATGCGCTGGGAGCAAGGCTCGTGAAACCGGTGGAGATACTAGATTTGATCGCGTCGTTGCCGCAGGATAAGCCGATTTATTTGTGGGGACACTCAAATGGCGGACAAATCATGCTGTCGGTCGCGGAGATTTTGGGCAGAGTGGAACCTAGGGGACGGACCCCTAGGGTGGATGGAGTGGTGTTGTGGGCGCCGGTCTCCAAACCGTTTCCGTACAACATCCTCTACTATACGGATGAGGCCAGCGATAGCGGCAAGTGGCTGAGAGCACAGGTGAGCGAGTTTGAAAAAGATTACGATGTGTTTAATTATTCGATAGATCGATATTTGGATTGGATCAATATCCCCGTGCAAATCCACCAGGGATCAGCGGATGAGGCCGTGCCGAAAAAGTGGAGTGATGATTTGGCAAAGAATCTTAAAGAGAGGGGGAAAGATGTGAGTTATTTTGTGTATCCTGGGGCGGATCACAATCTAAAGCCCGGGTGGGATAGCGTAGTCGCGCGAGATGTAGAATGGTTCCAATCATTAAATAAATAGGAGACTTTTATGAAAATAGGCTTTATCGGACTGGGGAAAATGGGGAAGGGATTAGTTTTGCAGATGAGGGAGAAGGGGATAGAGGTCTTGGCATGGAATCGGACACCAAACGAGGTGGCCAACGTAGCAAGCGTCGAGGAGATGATGACTCAGCTAGATCCAGGTAAGCGGGTGATTTGGCTGATGCTGCCGGCAGGACCAGTAGTGGATGAGATGATCGCAAGGATCCGTCCTCTGCTAAGTGCGGGTGATCTAATTATTGACGGAGGTAACTCCAACTATAAAGATGATTTGCGCCGCGGGAGCGAGCTAGAAAAACAGGGCATAGGTTATATGGACATCGGGGTATCGGGCGGCCCCAAGGGAGCAAGAGAGGGCGCGTGCCTCATGATCGGGGGTGACAAAGCCAAGTATGAAGAACTAAAGGAGTTATGGGAAGCAGTCTCGGCGCCCAACTCGTTTGAATACTTTGGGAAAACTGGAGCTGGGCACTTTGCCAAGATGGTGCATAACGGGATCGAGTACGGAATGATGCAAGCGATTGCCGAGGGGGTGGCAGTGCTACAAGCGAGTGAGTTTGACTTCGATTTAGCCAAAGTTTTCACCCTGTATAACCACAACTCGGTGATCGTCTCGCGCCTAGTGGGATGGACGAGTGAAGCACTCTCCGAAGATCCTAAACTCGAGCATATTTCGTCAAAAATTGACCATACAGGAGAAGGGGAGTGGACGGTCGACGCCGCAAAAGAGCTAGGGATAGAAGTGCCCATCATCAAAGAGTCTTTGGAGGTGCGCAAAAGATCTACCAAAGACTCGGAAAACTTTAGGGACAAAGTAGTCTCGGCGATGCGAGGGAAGTTTGGGGGGCACAAGGTAGCTAAATAGTGCAAAAAGCAGTCGAGGGCTCGAGCCAGGAGATATCGTCGGATGGGCCCCAGGTACCTTTCTCATAAATGGTGGGGGCGAGGCCGTGCTTGGCGGCGATGAGAGGATCGGTAAAGGCCCACTGGGCATCCACCTCGTCGGCATCGTTGAAGAAAGTCTGGTCACCCCGGAGAGCGTCGAGGATAAGTTTTTCGTAGGCATCGGGCAAGTCGATACCGCGCGGGTAGCAAAACTGCATATATGAATCTTCGAGCTCCAAAGTGTGGCCTGGCTTTTTGGTTTTGATGGTGAGAACGATGCCTTCGTTGGGCTGGATGCGGTAGATGAGGACATTGGGGGAGTTTTTGAAAATGATGGCGACCTCGGTCGCGGTACGCGCGAGGTATTTACCGCCGCGAACGTAAATGGGGACACCGCGGAAGTGGTCGTTGTCGAGCTGGGTTTTGAACGAAAAATAGGTTTCGGTGAGGGAACTGTCGGCCACGTCTTTTTCAGAGAGATAGCCATTGTATTGACCGATGACAAGTGAATCTGGATCTGGCACGAGACTCCTGAGCACTTTGACCCGCTCACGAGTGATTGATTCGTTGTCCATCACGCTCGGCTTGTCCATGGTGGCAAGGGCTAGCATTTGCAAGAGATGGTTTTGGCCGACATCTTTGATCGCGCCGTTTTGATCATAGTAACTGCCGCGGCTGCCGATGCCAAAGTCCTCGGCCGCGGTGACCTCGATATGGTCGATGTGCTCGCTAGACATGAGGGGCTCCAAGATGCCATTGCCAAAGCGGAAGGTCAAGATATTTTGGAGTGTTTCTTTGCCTAAATAATGATCGAGGCGGAAAAGCTGATCTTCGCGGAAATACTGGGTAAGCAAATCGTTGAGCTGCTTTGATGAGTCGCGGTCGTGGCCGAGCGGCTTTTCGATAAGCAATCTAGTCCAGCCATGTTTTTCGTCAGCGAGACCGGTGGATTTGAGATTGGCAAAAATGGAGCCGTAGAGCGAGGGGAAGGTGGCCAAGTAGAACATGTGGTTGGGAGTGTGATGAGAGTCTAAGACTTTTTTTAGTTTTTCGTAGCTAGATAGATCGGTCAAGTCGGCGGATAAGTAGGTGAGGTGTGTAAATAATGCCTGCTCTATCTGGGGATCGATTGGGTGGGTATGGTGGCGGTTGGGGGTACGCAAAATACGACTGACGAATGTCTTAAATTCGTCCTCTGTATACTGGGTCCGGCCCACACCCACGATATGACAATCCTCGGGCAAATTGTCGCCGGCTACAAGATCGTAGAGGGTGGGGATAAGCTTGATTTGAGCCAAGTTGCTGGTGATGCCAATTATGACTAAACTAAAGTTGTCCATGGGACTAGTTTAGCACGGGTGGATTAAGGGTTGATTAAATGGTGTAAGATACAAATATGGAGAGAGTAAAAATATATTTCTGGGTGAAGGTGCTGGCAGTGATTGGCCTGGTCCTTGGGTCATTCCTCATGTGGGAGCAAGTGAGTAGACCGGCTTGGCAGCCGTGTAACATTAATGCCAAAGTAAACTGTGACGCGGTGATCTCGGGAGAGGTAGCCAAAACTCTTGGGATCCCGACCCCGCTATATGGACTGGTTGGATATGCTTTGATCCTCTTTGGTGCATTTACCAAAAACAAAAAATTGATCATGGGGATGGCGACCTTTGGACTGGCATTTTGTCTGTATATTGCTTACCGCGAGCTATATGAGCTGCGGGTGATCTGCCCAGTGTGTATCGGGTGCCAGATAGATATGATCATTACCTTTGGCTTGGCGATTATGCTAAATAGACACAAAGGGAGCGAGGAGAGTGAAGCTTAAAAAAGGGCTTGTACCGGCTGCGGGGATATTTTCGTATGTGATTGTGTTTGCACAACTGATAACACGAGGAGAACAACTGTTTCCCCACATTAACAAATCGTTTGGGCCGATTATGTTTCTCACACTGTTTTGTTTCTCGGTCCTCACCTGCGGGTTGATCGTGTTTTACCAGCCGTATCTGCTATTTATCGATAAAAAGCCGAAAGAGGCAGGAGAACTAGTTGTGGCAACAGCCAAGTGGCTCGGGGTATTTGCGCTTTTGGTGATTGCGTGGGTGGTCGTAGTGTCGAGATAAGGTTGGGTCTATAATGGGGAAATGAGTGAAAATCTGGTTATAGAAGTCAAGAATTTGTCAAAGCACTTTAGTGTGCCTGTAAAAGAAGAGGGGTTTGGGGCGAGCGTAAAGTCGCTCTTTAATCGTAAGTACAAAACGGTCAAGGCGGTGGATAAAGTTAGTTTTTCGATTACGGAAGGGGAGATGGTAGGGTTCCTGGGTCCAAACGGGGCAGGGAAGACGACGACACTGAAGATGCTCACGGGGATCCTTTATCCAACAAAAGGTGATTTGCAGGTGCTTGGATTTACTCCGACCGATAGACTCGTGGCATTCCAGAAGCAAATTTCTCTGGTGTTGGGACAAAAAAATCAATTGTGGTGGGACCTGCCCCCGACTGACGGATTCTTGATGAATAAAGAGATCTACGGGATCCCAACTGCAGAATATAGGAAGACGCTTGATGAGCTGGTCGAACTGCTAGATATATCTGACGTACTCTCGACCCCGGTGCGCAAAATGTCGCTTGGGCAGCGGATGAAGTGTGAACTGATCGCTTCACTGCTACACAAACCCAAACTATTGTTCCTCGATGAACCGACGATCGGACTGGATGTGGGAACACAGAAACGGGTCAGGGAGTTTTTGCGCAAAATTAACCGCGAGTTTAATACCACAATTATCCTGACATCGCACAATATGGAAGATGTGGAGGCAGTGTGTGAGCGGATCCTCATGATCGATCACGGACATAAAGTCTTTGACGGGGCAATCTCTGACTTGATCAACACCTACGCGACTGAGAAATATTTGAGCCTCGAGTTTGAGGATGACGTGTCACAGAAGGAACTCGCCAAGTTAGGGTGGGTAGTGGAGTATGAAGGTTGGAAAGCAACTATTGCCGTAGCGCGCAAAGACCACGCAAAACGAGCGGCGGAACTGCTAACCAAGTTTCGTGTGGATAATCTCGATATCCAAGAGATTAAGCTCGAAGATATTATTCTCAAGCACTTTTCGAGGTAGTGTATGAGGAAATATTGGATAAGGTTTCTCTCTGCACTAGAGACAGAGTTTCAGTATAGAGCTAATCTCTTTGGGTGGATGTTGGTTGGAGCCATTGGACCCGCCGTGATGGTTTTTGTGTGGCTCGCGGTTCTCGAGCAGCAGGCAAGTGTGGGGGGATATGGCAGGGGTGACTTTATCCTTTATTATCTACTCACCACTGTGGGATGGTATATTGTGGGGGGATCTTTTGCTAGATCACTAGGGACAGCGATCAGATCTGGAGATATTAACAAATCACTACTTCAGCCATATAGTGTGGTCCTGGGCAAAGCTGTTTGGGAGCAGGCATGGAAATTTTTAGGCTTAATACTGAGTTTGCCTGTTTGTGCTTTGATCCTCTACCTGACAAGGGACACACTTGCATTTAAGTTAGACCTAGCCAACATGCTGGGACTAACTTTGTCACTAATTGGAGGGGCGTTGATCTTTGGACTAATGGAAGCGATTCTTGGAATTCTTGCGTTTTGGATGACTGAGATTTGGCCGGCAGTAGAAACAAATGATATGCTCATGCAGTTGTTTGGAGGGATATTGGCGCCGATTACATTGTTGCCGCCAGCGGTACAGACTATTTCGGCATACTTACCTTACCAATATATATTTTTTGAGCCTGTGGCTATACTGCTAGGCAAACAGCCTAACTCGATGGAGGTGGTAACCAAACAAGCTATTTTTGTAGCCATGCTCTACCTGCTATACAAACTGCTCTGGCGCGCAGGGATACGAAAATATGAAGGGACAGGGGGGTAAAATGCTTGCACATTTGCGGTCGCTATTTGTCTATTACCGACTCAATTTTCGCTTAGATCTCAAGTCACTTGTAGCATATCCCACTACCTTTTGGTTGGCGACGATTACGATACCACTGTGGTCTCTCATCCAAATAATGTTGATCGAGACTATCTATGGACAGGTTGATAATTTCCTCGGCTATTCTCGCTACGAGAATTATGTACTCTTTGGGACATACAAACTTGTTCAGTCGCTATCGGTTGTGTTTTTTATGGTGCAACTTGAGGAGTTGGCTGAGCGTATACGTGGTAATGACAGCTGGTCTCTGGACATGATGTTGCTAAAACCAATTGATTCTCAGATTTTTGCCACGACAGGTAGATTTTGGTTTGGGTCGATTTCGTCGGTACTTGTGGGTGCGGCAATGGTTGGGTATGGGTTGTTCCATGAACCACATGTGATTGGCTTGTTAGAAGTTCTCAACTATTTGGCAGGAGTGTTGTTGGGCGTCATAATGTTTTATCTGATATATCTCTTTATCCAGACATGGTTATTTTGGGCAGAGTACCTACAAATTGGTCAACAATTGTGGTTTACGATCCAAGATAGTAGTCAATATCCCAGAGATTTTTACCATGGTCGCGCAGGCCTGCTGTTGAATGTTGTTATTCCTATAACACTCTCTGCTGCGATACCCGTTGAGTTTTTATTCGGTCAGATACCTTGGTATCACCTCTTGATGTATGGAGTCATCGTGTACTGCCTAGGATATCTCGCGCGACGTTTTTGGCTTTACTCTATCAAGAATTACTCGAGCTTTAGTTCGTGAATCGTGTAGAATGACCAGATGGGGATCAGAGTCAGCAATATCAGTTTTAGCTATGGGGAGAAACCGATCCTTGTAGAGGCGAGCTTCTCTGTTGAAGATGGGCACAAGGTGGGGCTTGTCGGGGAGAATGGCACGGGTAAGTCTACACTCCTCAAGCTGTTCATGGGCGAGGAATATCCGGAAGAGGGAAATGTCGAGGTATCTGGGACTATGGAACTTGTCCCACAAGAAGTGAAGCGTGACCCGATACTAGACAAAGCAGAGACTGTGATGGCGTATGTCAATCCTGATGGGCACAAGCAAGAACATGAGATCCGTAAACTATTCTCTGGCCTTGGGATTGGTGAGATTGATTTATCCGCGAAACCCGCGAGTTTTAGCGGGGGAGTAAAGACTAAGCTAGCGCTAGCGAGAGCTTTGTTTAAAGAACCTGACATTCTCCTCCTTGATGAGCCCACCAACTTTATGGATCTCGCCGGCAAGCGATGGGTGATGGGACTGCTCGCACAGTATCCCAAGACGCTCATCCTCATCTCCCATGACCTCTCACTGATGGACAAGGCGATAGACAGAGTAATGTACGTGAACAAGCATACCCACAAAGTCGAAGAATACAAGGGTAACTACAGCCAGTACAAACGTCTGCAAAAAGAGGCGGAAGAGGTATTTAAGAAGCGGGTTATTGGAGAGCAAAAGCGGATCGCAAAACTTGAGAGTGCGATCAAAGTGGTGGGGGTTAAACAGCGTATTATTTTGCAACGAAGAGTGGCGCGGCTCAAGGATGTTTTGCCAGAACTGCCTCCAGAGCTACGCAGTATTAAGATCCAGCTCCCAGAGCCTAAACGGGGAGGGGATATCCCCATTGTGGCCCGGGGGATTTCTAAGTCTTTTGGGGAATTAAAGGTCATTCAGAATTTGGATTTTACGATCCGCCGAGGGGAGACCATTGCTCTGCTTGGACCCAACGGAGTGGGTAAGTCGACGCTGATTAAACTCCTGATCGGAGAGCTTAAACCAGATAGCGGAGTGGTGGAGTGGAATCCGATGAACAAACTCGGCTATTACTCTCAAGAGTTTGAGGATTTTGATATGAACAAGACCGTTCTCCAACTCTTTATGGATAAATGTGAGCGGATGGAGTCGTTTTGTCGTCCGTTCCTGGGAAAGTTTAATTTTCCATCCAACAAAGTCCATCAGACAGTTGGGACGTTGTCAGGCGGGGAGAAGACGCGGCTTTCGATCGCCATGCTGTGCTCCACGGATGCTAACATCTTGATTCTAGACGAACCTACAACCTACCTGGATGTGCTGTCGCAGCGGGTGATCCTAGAGGCACTCAAGTCGTATACCGGGACCATGATCATCGTCTCCCACACGGAAGAGTTTATCCGCGAGCTCAAGCCGGATAAAGTGTTCTTGATGCCTGAGGCCAAGATGGATTTTTGGCTCGATACGTATGGTGATAAAGTGGGGGAGATTTGAGTTATCACCAGCAAGATCAGACTTTCAACGACATGGGTTACAATACATTTATATGAGTTTATCTGTGGGTACTCGTGTTACACAGTCCCACTTTTAGAATTCCGTTTTGAGTTTGAATTACCCAAACCCCGTAAAGAGCGTGTTATTGTATCAAGGGATAAGTTAGGTCGGATTATTCAATCCAATGTACCTTTGTTAATATTGGGTGATCTACACTGAACTTATTTATGTTGGTAGATCGTTGGTATTGAGTTGAGATACACTTATATATATGAGCATTGATAGAGACATTGCGAAAGATGAGGGAGTTATAACTCCAGAGCAGTTATTGCCTAAGCCTAAAATCCAGTACTTATTATCATCGAAAAAGGGGTTGGGACATGTTAGTCGAGCTGTTTCGATCTTAAATGAATTAGGGTCAGGGTACGATGTGACAATAAGAGCTAACGCAAAAACTCATAAATTTAGGTAATTAGTTGATTTCGTAACCAATCCAACATATAAAAGGATTGGTAA
>CAZGNX010000014.1:20383-21005 GCA_964527065.1 uncultured Pseudomonadales bacterium | reverse complement strand
GAAACAGGTCTTAATATCAACAAACTGGTAGAGGTTGATAGAATAATCAATAAACTTCCCAACGAGCGCCACTATTCGCATTGGTTTTTTGGTAAATATACGGGAGGGGCCATTACTCTCCAAACACACGAATCAGATTCATACAAATGGTTTACTCAACAGGAATTTGTCAGTTTTAACAAAACCCATAATGTTGGTACAAAAACACAGGAAGTCGCCACACGTTTCTGGTCTGGCGAGTGGGATCACCTGCTAAAATAATCTAGATGAAGAGAATCTTTCTCACGAGTACCGTTGAGTGGCCAGGTGTAGCCAAAAGCATTTTTGCTAGGCTAGGTAATAAAAAAATTCGCATGCCTTTTATCTACACGCCTGCCGAAGTGCAAGAAGATGATATGTCCTGGCTTGAGGGTGAACGCCAGATGTTAAGAGACACCGGTTTTGATATTTTTGACTACACGATCACAGGTAAAAACACTGCATCTTTTCACAAAGAGCTAGATGACGCTGACGCACTATATATAAGTGGAGGCAATGAGTTTTATTTCAAATACCAGTGTAATCTAACAGGCTTCGGTGACTATATTCTTGAATCTATCAACCAGGATAGGCCCTATATAGG
>CAZGNX010000014.1:0-20373 GCA_964527065.1 uncultured Pseudomonadales bacterium | reverse complement strand
AGTAGTGCGGGCTCGATGATTCTTGCTCCCAACATGTCGCCCGCTATCAACATTACTGATACTAATATTCCCAACGTGAGCATTACCGACCATACAGGACTGGGCATAGTAGACTTTCTTATCATGCCTCACTGGGGTAGCAAAGAATTTAAGGATCTGTATCTAGGCGAAAGAAAGAACAAAATGTACGAGGCCAATGCCAGGTTGATTCTCCTTAACAACTATCAATATGTAGAGATAATAGGAGACAAATCTCGCATCATCGACGTCAGGAGTGAGCTATGAAGCTTTTTCTCACCTCCAAATTCCACCACGTCGCAGAGGATATAGCTCCCAAATTGAGTGATAATCAAAAACAAAATATCGTATTTGTCGATACCGCTATAAAGTATCGAGAGTTTAAAGAGGGTGAGCTCGACTGGCACTACGCAAACCTCGACGCCATGCACAAGTATGGCTACAACTATGAGTTGTATGACATTATCGGCAAGACAGGTCGCGAAATAGAGCGGGACTTGGCCAAGTACGAAACAATTTATGTCGAGGGAGGCAACCCCTATTACCTCCTGCAAGAGTCACAGAAAAACGGCTTTGGCGATTATGTTGCGAAGCGAGTCAAGGCGGGTATGATTTATATCTCAACTAGCGCCGGCTCGGTGATCATGGGTCCCGACATTGAGCCAGTCAGGAGAGCCGAGACGACTCCTCTTGCTCCAAACCTCAAAGGTACCATAGCCTATGGTATTGTCCCTTTTGTTATCATGCCGCATTGGGGTAATCAAGCGCTTCGCAAGCTCTACGATGAATATCGCCTGAAGCATATCTATAATGAGGCTTATCCCTACATCCTCCTCACCGACCAGCAATATGTAGAGGTAGAAGGTGATTGGTTAACCATTATGGATGTGAGTAAATAATCGTATGCAACACCTCTTCCTCGCTAGTAGCATTGGTACGCCCGGGGTGGGGGAGAGTATTCGCGCTAAGCTCGGTCACAAGCGCAAACTCAAAACTGCGTTTATCACCACTCCCATCGAAGTCGAGGATATGACTGACGACGAGTGGTACCAAGCTGATCGCTCCGCGCTCTCCAAAAATGACTTTGATTTGTTCGACTACACAATCACAAACAAGAACCTCCAACAAATCAAGGATGATCTAGTAGATATAGACGTCCTCTACATTTCGGGTGGCACAGAGAATTATCTGTTAGAACAATCTCAAAAGTCTGGTTTTATCGACTTTGTGAAACAATTCGTCGATTCCGGCAAGCCATATATCGGCACGAGCGCAGGGAGTATTATCGCAGGATCAGTCTTACCGCCATATCTCCGAGATGACTCTAGACAAGCTGAAAAAGCTATCAAATACGACTGTTATAACCTGGTCAACTTTACGACTGTCCCACACTGGGGCAGTAATGAATTTCGGGATAAGTATTTACACGAACGCAAGGAAGCAATGTATACTGCCGATTCGAGCTTCATCTTCCTGACAGATATGCAATATGTAGAAGTTCGAGGTGATAACTATCGCATAATTGATGTGAGGAGAGAGCAATGAAGCTATTTCTCACCTCCAAATTCCACCACGTCGCAGAGGATATTGCGCCCAAATTGAGTGATAAGCAAAAACAAAATATCGTATTTGTCGATACCGCTATAAAGTATCGAGAGTTTAAAGAGGGTGAGCTCGACTGGCACTACGCAAACCTCGACGCCATGCACAAGTGCGGCTATAGATATGAGTTTTATGACATTATTGGTAAGTCAGGTCACGATATCAAGCAGGACTTGGCCAAGTACGAAACAATTTACGTCGAAGGAGGTAACCCCTTTTTCTTCATGCAAGAATCATATAAGAATAATTTTGACGACTACGTCAAACAACGTGTTGATAACAGTATGATCTACATCTCTGAGAGCGCGGGCTCCGTGTGCGCCGGAGTGGACATTGCCGCCAACTCTAGGCCCAGCAAATCGATTGAGGACTATGAGCTCCCTGATTCCCGTGGCTTCGGACTTGTTAACTTCTGCACCCTCCCTCACTGGGGTCAAAAAGAAAAAAGAGATGACTACTTTACCTACAAAATCCCACAGGCATACAAAGAAGACTATGCCTACATCCCCTTGACTAATTACCAGTATCTAGAAGTCGAGGATGATTGGATAAATATAGTTGATATAACAAAGGACTAGAATAGACCTATGTCTAACAAAATATTAAACGGTGTCGAGTTCATCCAAAAATGCTTAATCGTTGATCGGGATGGTAAGCTCTTGGCACTCAAGCGAACGATAGGTGACGACTATCGCGCTGGCTGTTGGGACACGCCCGGGGGCAGGTTCGAAGAAGGTGAAGAAGTTTTTGCCGCCATCAAGCGAGAAATAATGGAAGAGAGTAGTTTGACTGCCCACAAACTTTTACCCATCCATATCGCCAGCGGTAACAATCACGCGAGCGGTCTCTTGTCAGGCAAAATAGCCTTTGCGGTTTGTTACCTATGTCAAGACTGGGAAGGGGAAGTCATGATTAGTGACGAGCACACCGAATATAAATGGGTAACCCCTCAAGAATTGATGACCTATGATTTTGGTCATGACGGAGGATTTTTCGTCAACTCTATCAAAGCTTACCTGGATTCACTACCACAATTCAAATTATAGTAGTATACACACATGACCAAACCAAGCACTTTCCTCTGTGCCAGCATGAATTTTTACAAAGAACTATTGAAAATAGAGAACCAGTTGGCTGATCTAGGCTTTACCGTCAAAATTCCCGTCTCGGCAGAACATATGAAACAAAGCGGGGAGTATGACCCTGCATATTACAAAGGGTCGCATACATATAGCGAGCGCGCGGCCATTATTCGCCGCAATTTTGACATGATCGCGACCTCCGACGCTATCTTGGTCATCAACAATGAAAAAAATGGAGTAGAGGGATACATTGGACCAAACGTCCTGATGGAAATCGGGTTGGCCTTTTACCTTAAGAAAAAGATTTACATCTGGAATCCCGTGAGGCAAGACGCACCATACAAAGAAGAACTGCTCTGCCTTGCCGCCCAAATCATCAACCAGGACCTCACCAAAATCCAGTTATGACACCACCCAAGCTGCTAAACAACGTCAAGTTTCTTCAAAAATGCATCATAGTCGATGACCAAGGGCGCATTCTAGCGCTCCGCCGAGCACCAGGCGACATTCGCCGACCCAACTGCTGGGATCTCCCTGGTGGTAACTACAAAAAGGGCGAGACAGTTGAGGACTGCATCAAAAGAGAAGTGAGAGAAGAAACCTCTCTCGTCCTCCATACTATGCATCCAGTCCATATCGCAAGCAACATGGGTACAGCCTACAAAGATATCAACGTCATTGCCATCTGCTACAGTGCCACTGGCTGGACTGGGGAAGTAACATTATCCAGTGAACACGTAGAAAGTCGCTGGGTTACTCCAGACGAGTTTATGAGATTAGACACAGGCGACGATGGCGGGTTCCTCAAAGATAGCGTTGAGGCATATTTGACATATTCAAAAAATAGAATATGATGGATGAATGTCTAAACGAATCTTTCATACCCAAACCAAACTCGTCAAAGCTCTCGCTCATCCCATCCGGCTAGAAATAATCCACCTCTTGCGCACCCACGCCCTCACTGTCGGACAAATTGTGCAAATGCTTGGTCTGCGTCAGGCCTATGTCAGCCAGCACCTCTTGACGCTCAAGCAGGCTCAAGTAGTGAGGGCCAGTCGCGCTGGCAAGGAGATGTATTACGAAGTTGCTGATCCCAAGATCATGACAGCCTGCGACAATCTCCTCTCTCTCGTCACGCAGAAGAGTCTGCCTGAGCCAGGCGACCCAGTCGTGACCGACCCCGTTTGTGGCATGCACCTCACTCCCAAGACTGCCATCTACCAGGGAAACTACAACGGTGTCCGACAGTATTACTGTGGCCTAGGTTGTTACCGAGCATTTACCACCAAACATAAAGGTGCGGCATGAAACATGCATACGATGTCAAGGGCATGCACTGCGCTAGCTGTGCCAGCATCATCAAACGCAAACTGGAGAAGCTGCCAGGCATAGAGTCGGCCAGTGTCAACCTGGCTACAGAAACCGCGGAGGTAACTATGTCTGGTGATGTGTCGACACAGACCATGAATGCGACCATCTCTCCACTGGGCTACACAATAGTAAAAAAGGGTGCTGATCACGACATGTCCAAGATGGATCACGGCATGCATGACATGAAACCTGCTGATACGACAGACCCCAAGAGCCCACACTATGGTCATGACATGGGGGCCGTAGTCACACGTGATGCTGACAAAAAAACCGAAAAGTTGGCTGAGTTAGACAAGCTCCGTCAAAAAACAGCCTTTGTCATGCCCATTGCGCTCATCATTTTTACGCTCATGATTTGGGATCTCGTAGCCAGAGAGTTTGGGCTCCTCAAGGGCCTTCCGATCTCTATGATGGCCTTTAACCGGCTGTCATTTATTCTTGCCACTCCGATCATGTTCTGGATCGGCCAACCCTATATTCAAGGAATGTTGCGATTTATCAAATATCGTGTCGCTAACATGGACAGCCTTATCGGTATCGGGACTCTCGTTGCCTATACCTATAGCTCCATATTGCTCCTTTTCCCAGAAATTCAATCCTTCCTCAAAGCGCCAGAGGGATTATATTTTGACGTGACGATCGTCGTCATCGGCTTTATCACGCTAGGCAAATATCTGGAGGCTCGCTCGCGACGAAAAACCGGTGAAGCCATTGAAAAACTCTTGGGCCTCCAAGCCAAAACTGCCCTCGTTTTGCGTAACGGACAAGAAATTGAAGTAGAACTCAGCGAGGTGGTGGTTGGGGATGTCGTCATCGTCAAGCCAGGTGCCAAGATCCCCGTCGACGGCGAGATAACCAAAGGGGACAGTAGTGTAGATGAATCCATGTTGACCGGTGAATCCCTCCCCGTCGACAAAGCCGTGGGCGACAAAGTGGTGGGAGGCACCCTCAACAAACAAGGCTCTATCCAACTACGCGCCACGATAGTGGGTCAAGGCACCGTCCTCTCCCAGATCATCAAAATGGTGGAATCCGCACAAGGATCCAAAGCCCCGATCGAACGTTTCACAGACAGTATTTCTGCCGTCTTTGTACCCATTGTCCTAGTTCTCTCTGTCTTAGTTTTCGCTGTTTGGACAGTTCTAGGTAACCCCATGCTTGGACTCCTGAGTTTTGTTGGTATCCTGGTCATCGCCTGTCCCTGCGCGCTCGGACTTGCTACCCCTACCGCCATCATAGTCGGTGTAGGCAAAGCGGCTGCCAAAGGGATTTTAGTAAAAAATGCCGAGAGCCTAGAAAAACTGCGCGCCGTAGATTTTGTCGTACTCGACAAAACCGGTACCTTGACCAAAGGTCAGCCATCTGTCACTCATTACAAGGTAGTAGGTCTTGGCCCAGCCAATCCCCTGCAAATCTTGGCCTCTCTAGAGTCACTTTCCGAACATCCTCTTGCTGAGGCAGTCGTCGCTCACGCCAAAGCACAAGATATCAAACTTTTATCTGCCTCTGACTTTTTGGCAATTTCTGGTCAAGGCTTAAAAGGGATTGTCAACAAGACTACTTACTGGGCGGGCAACACTAAGCTTATGGCAGAAAAGGGTCTCAAGGTAGACCAGTCAATCCTGCAGCAGTTTGCCAAAGAAGGCGCTACCCCCATCATGCTCGCCGACAAAAAACAGGTAATAGCTTACCTAGGTATTAGCGATACCCTCAAAGACGAGTCGGCACAAGCGATCCAAGCTCTTCACAAGTTGGGTATCAAAGTTGCCATGCTGACTGGAGACCATCAACTCACCGCAAATTACATAGGTAAACAGGTTGGCATCGATCGAGTATTTGCCGAAGTTTTGCCTGGTGACAAAGCTGACCATGTCAAAGAACTACAAAAAGAAGGTCACAAGGTAGCCATGGTAGGGGACGGGGTCAACGACGCCCCAGCCCTAGCCACGGCCGATGTCGGGATCGCCATGGGTAGCGGAACTGATGTTGCGATAGAATCGGCAGGACTCACCCTTCTAGGCGGCAACTTGGAGCGTCTCCCACAGGCTGTCAAACTATCACGCTTGACGTTCCGCATAATCAAACAAAACCTGTTCTGGGCATTCTTCTACAATATTGTGGGTATCCCAATCGCCGCCGGTATCCTCTATCCCCTCTACGGTCTTATGCTCAATCCTGGCATTGCCGGGGCAGCTATGGCCTTCTCTAGCGTGTCAGTCGTGACCAATTCTTTACGCTTAAAAGCTAGTCGTATATGATAGAAGTTCTATGAACCTTTGGTTTGTTTTTTTGACAGGATTAACGAGTGGTGGTGTAACCTGTGCGGCGATGCAAGGAGGACTACTCGCTTCAACGATTGCCAACCAAAAAAAGATCAAAACAGTGCCAGGATTTGGCCCTGACGACTGGGGTCCTGTAGCGGCTTTTCTCTCTACCAAACTGGTCAGCCATATCATCTTGGGAGCCCTCTTGGGGACACTGGGCTCTGTAATCACGCTCTCTCTGGGAATGCAGCTCTTTTTCCAAGGACTTGCTGCTCTCTTTATGTTGGCTTCCGCCATGAACCTGCTCGAGGTCCATCCGATCTTTCGCTACCTGGCCTTTACGCCTCCCCAGTTCGCGCGCAAGCTGATCAAAAACAACACCATAACTGACCGCCTCTTTGCCCCTGCATTACTAGGAGTGTTGACGGTGTTGATCCCGTGCGGTGTCACCCAAGCGATGGAGATACTGGCAATTAGCTCTGCCTCTCCTTTGAGCGGGGCGCTCATCATGGGGAGCTTTGTGTTAGGTACCGCCCCGATGTTTGTCCTGATCGGTCTGGCCACCGCTAGACTATCAGAATCGTGGCGCACCTATTTCCTGCGCTCTGCCGCCACCCTCCTCATCTTGATGTCGCTCTACTCGTTCAATGGCATCCTGACCGCCATCGACTCTCCTTACTCTCTAGGACGCATCTACACTGTCCTGCGCACCCCGACGGCACCTGCCATCACAGTGCCACTAGAGGGCGGTATCCAGCGTGCCACAATCGACATTGTTAATTCTGGCTATCTACCGAGGAAGTTTGTAGTCAAGGCTGGACTTCCCGTAGAATTAAAAGTCAGCTCAGGTGAGGTCTACACCTGCGCTTCAGCCTTTACTCTCAAAGCCTTTGGTATTAACGCCTATATCTCTCCCAACACAAATCAAGTATTTACCTTTACTCCCACCAAAAAAGGTCTATATACTTTTGCCTGTAGCATGGGCATGTATTCAGGGACGATGGAGGTCATCTAATATGTTTAATCTTTTCAAACAAAAACCCACTGGCCTGTCTGCGCAGGCAGGCTCTACGATCACCCTCAAGTTAAGCGGTCTCCACTGTAGCTCCTGCTCGTTAAACATCGACTCTGAGATCGAGGACTTGCCCGGCGTCATCTCTACCTCTACGAGCTACGCCCGCCAAGAATCGGTTATTACCTACGATCCCAAGCTAGTGCGCCCTGCCGACTTTACTCCGATCATCGAAAAGCTAGGCTACAAAGTGATACTATAATGCTGAGCAGCTATGGAGCAATCTCTTAGGTTAAACAACGGCTATACTATGCCCTCTGTAGGACTCGGTACCTACAAATCAGAGCCCAGCCAGGTAGGTGAGGCGGTACGGTATGCAATCAAAGATGTTGGCTACCTCCATATTGATGGTGCCTGCGTGTATCACAACGAGAGGGAAATTGGAGAAGTATACGAAGAAGTTTTCAAGACAATTAAGCGCAAAGATGTTTTTATCACCAGCAAACTTTGGAATACTGACCACCATCCTAAGGATGTAGAAGCCGCCTGCAAAAAATCCCTATCAGACCTGCACCTAGATTATCTCGACCTATACCTCATGCACTGGAGCGTTGCTTTCGCAAACATTGGTGAGCAAGAACCACATGGGCCAAATGGCATAGTTATAACCGCAAACATTTCAGTCAGAGAAACCTGGGAAGCGATGGAAGACTTAGTCAAGCAAGGCTTGGTAAAATCAATTGGTGTCGCCAACTTTTCCTGTGCTCTGCTCCACGACTTACTGACATGTGCTAAGGTCAAGCCAGTAAACAATCAAATAGAGGTTCATCCCTACCTTACGCAATCAGCCTTAATCAAGTACTGCCAAGATAGGGATATCATTGTCACTGCGTATTCTCCACTAGGCAGACAAGGCGTGCCTACAGTTAAGGCGCCACGACTCTTCTCCGACCCAATAATTCTCGAAATGGCAGCAAAATATGTCAAAACTCCCGCTCAGATATTGATCAACTGGGCGCTTCAACGCAAAACAGCCGTAATCCCCAAAAGCGTGACACCCGAGCGAATCAAAGAAAATTTTCAGGTATTTGACTTCGATCTGAGTCAAGAAGATGTAAAAAGAATTGAAAGTCTCAACCAAAACATTCGCACTATTTCGCCTGATTCTTGGGGCATCCCATACTTCCAATAATCACTCACCACTACCACACAACTCACTCTTAGCCTCCATTTCTTTGATGTAATCTATACTGACTAGCTCTGTATCATGGCTCGCGTCGCTACTTCCGACCACAAATATCGCCGTGTTGTACCCTTTGACCGGAGCATCCAGTATGTCATCGTTCTCAATCCCATTGATAAACCCCTTGAATGTTTTGTCTTTGGGTAGCTCCACCTGGATGTTGGTAAACAGATCTCTCCAGACAGCGTCGGCCCGATGTACATGTACCACATCTCCCACCCCATCATGGAGGTGGGCTTTCTCCATTTGTTCTTCGGCCAACGATCGTGTCTCCTCATGCTCACTGCAGGGAGCAAAATGCATGTACTTGTAGTCACTGTAGTCTTGCAGAGCGCCGTCAATATAGACACGGAAACCAGCGTGATAGTGCACACTCTCCTCACTTCGCGGGAGATTGTAGTTATTAAATAGCACGATTGCCACAATAACAGTCAGGAGAATACTTATTTTCCTCACCATGATGTTAAAATCATAGCATGCCACAAGAGCTAGCTTCCATTATTATTGCCACCCTCTTGATTAGTTCGGGGTCACTCATTGGGGTTCTCACCCTTGCCCTCAACCAAAAGTTCCTGAGCAAAATCCTCCTTTCACTCGTGTCACTCTCTGCCGGCACTATGCTCTCAGCTGCCCTCCTCCACTTGTTACCTGAGTCAATCGCAACCTTGGGTTCAACACTTCCATTTCAGCTGACACTCGCTTCGTTCATTGCTTTTTTCTTGCTCGAACGCTTCCTCCATTGGCGTCACTGTCATGACAAAGAGCACCTGACCAAGCACACGGTCGGGACCATGAACTTGATTGGCGATGCCATCCACAATTTCCTCGATGGTGTGCTCATCGCGGCGGCATTTGCGAGTGGCTCGGGTCTTGGGTTGGTGACCGCACTCGCCATCGCGCTCCACGAGATACCGCAGGAAATAGGGGACTTTGGCGTTTTGCTCCACTCAGGGTACAGCCGCCGCAAGGCACTGATTGCCAACATGCTCGTGAGTCTTACCTGTGTGCTAGGCGGCATCCTCGGCTACGGAGCGAGTCATATCATCACCCCCTTTGCCAGTTACCTGGTCCCGATCGCTGCGGGTGGGTTTATCTACATCTCCTGTGCTGATCTCATCCCCGAATTCAAAGATACGACAAGCACCAAACGCATCCTGATGACAGTTGCCACCTTCCTCCTGGGAGTTTTAGTCATGTACATGGTGAGAGACTAGTCGCTATGAAAATGCGCATTCACAAGTATCTGGCACACGCGGGCATTGCTAGCCGCCGCGTCGCCGAGAAGATGGTCGAGGCAGGTGAAGTGATGATCAATGGTCACAGGGCCAAGATCGGCGAGATAGTCGACTCTGAACATGACAAAGTGACGGTAGGGGGCAAACCCACCACGCTCGAGAGCGTTCACCTTTACTATCTCCTCCACAAACCCAGACAGGTTGTATCCACAGTCAAGGATCCAGAAGGTCGGCGTACTGTCTCATCACTCATTCCACAAGGTAGTCGACTCTACCCCGTGGGTCGACTCGACTTCGAGTCAGAGGGTCTCATGCTCATGACCAACGATGGCGAGCTGGCCTACCACCTGACCCACCCTAGTTTTGAAGTGACCAAAGTATATAGAGTTTTAGTCAAAGGAGTGATGACAGACAAAGTAGTGGGGTATCTCCAAGCCGGGGTAACAATCGAAGGCAAAAAGACTGCCGCAGATCAAGTACAGATAGTCGAGGCTCA
Source organism: uncultured Pseudomonadales bacterium (assembly GCA_964527065.1). GTDB lineage: Bacteria > Patescibacteriota > Microgenomatia > UBA1400 > UBA12108 > CAJAUT01. The sequence continues at coordinate 10,050 of CAZGNX010000014.1, read as the reverse complement.
GGAGCACAATACCTGGATTGATATCACTATCCACGAAGGCCGCAACCGCCAGATCCGCAAAATGTGTGAGGCTGTGGGCTACCCCGTGCTCCGCCTCATCCGCACCAAGTTGGGGCCATGGGAGCTGGGTGATTTACCCTCTGGCAAAACTCGTCAACTAACCGAGTCCGAAATCCCCAGTTTTTAAGACTACAGCACTGAGCGTAAGTCGAAGGGTTGATTTTTAGCACTCTGTTGTGTAAACTGCTAAGGATGAATGAACTAGTCCCAGTCAAATCCCTCATCTATCACACTGTCCCCCTCGTACCCGTGCGTGACGTTGTAGTCTATCCCACCAACGAAATAGTCTTGACCTTCGGAAGGCGCAAATCCCAAAACGCAGTCAACGCGGCCCTTGCCAAAGACAAACTTGTCGCACTATTCACCCAGATTGATCCCAAAATCGAAGACCCAAATCTTGATAATCTCTATCGTGTAGGCACTCTCTGCATTGTCGAGCGCACCCTCAAAAGCGAAGGAGAGCTTAATGCCCTCGTGCGGGGCATTGCCCGCATCAAATTAGTGCGCTCAGTCGAGGAATCCCCGATACAACTAGTCGAAGTGTCCGAAATCCCCGAGCATCTCGACAACTCAGAGGAGATTGAGGCACTTGCCCGTCACTTGACCACCCAGTTTAAAGAAGCCGTAAGTCTTGGCAAGTCGGTCGAGTTTATGAACTTTATGCGTCTCATGTCGGGAGTCTCAGCCTCAGAGCTCGCAGACCAAATCAGCGCGACTCTCAATATCGATATCCAATCTCGCCAGACTCTCTTAGAGACGCTTACACTCAAAGAGCGTCTCTATTTGGTCAATAATCACCTAGCCAAAGAACTCAAGGTTTTAGAGATTGAGAAAAATATCGCCAGCAAAACCCAGGAAAAGTTTAGCAAAAATATGAAAGAAAATATCCTGCGCGAACGCATGGCTACGATCAAAGCCGAGCTAGGAGAACTAGACGAGGGGGAGGCAGAACTAGATGATCTACACGAAGCCGTCCACAAGCTAGTCTTAGACAAAAAATCCAAAGCCAAAGTTCACAAAGAATTCGAGCGCTTGGGTCGCATGTCTCCCAACAACCCAGAGGCCGGCTATATTCGCACCTGGCTCGAAACTGTCGTTGATCTGCCTTGGGGCAAACTCTCAGCTGATCACGTCTCACTCAAGACAGCCTCGCGCGTCCTCAACGAAGATCATTGGGGTCTAGAAGAAGTCAAAGAGCGCATTCTCGAGTACCTTGCAGTCATGAAACTAAAGAGGGCAAGCGCCAAAAGCAAACACGGTGTCTCCCTCCCCACTATCCTCTGTTTTGTGGGTCCACCTGGCGTGGGTAAAACTAGTCTGGGCAAATCAATTGCCCGTGCACTCAAGCGCAAATTTGTCAAAGTTAGTCTGGGTGGCATAAGGGACGAAGCCGAGATCCGTGGTCACCGCAAGACTTATGTGGGGGCTATGCCCGGCCGTATCATCGAGGGTATGAAGAGCGCTGGCACGATGAACCCTGTCTTTATGCTAGACGAAATCGACAAGGTCGGTAGCGACTTTCGTGGCGACCCTTCTGCGGCTCTTCTTGAGACGCTTGATCCAGAGCAAAACAAAGAGTTCTCCGATCATTATCTCGAACTCCCTATGGATCTCTCGCGCGTCATGTTTATCACAACCGCCAATGTACTTGATACCATTCCCTCTGCCCTACGCGACCGTCTTGAGATCATCCGCTTCTCTGGATACACTAGGGACGAAAAGTTTCACATTGCCAAAAAGTACTTGCTCCCCAAAGTTATCGAGAAAAATGGATTGAGCACCAAAAACCTCAAATTGAACGACACTACCCTCAAAGAGGTGATTGCCAAATATACCCGCGAAGCAGGAGTTCGTAGTCTTGAGCGCGAACTCGCCAAAATCGCACGCAAAATTGCCAAAAATCTTGCCAGTGGCAAAAAAACCAATCAATCCCCAACTACCACCAATCTGGTCAAGTATTTGGGTCCCGCAAAATATAGCTTAGCATTGGCGGAAAAAAAGAATCCGATAGGGATGGCGACCGGTCTAGCTTGGACCTCTGTGGGAGGCGAGATCCTCTTTATCGAGGTCTCGACCATGCCTGGCAAGGGGATTTTGCAAATCACTGGACAGCTGGGAGAGGTGATGAAAGAGTCGGCCCAAGCCGCCTATACCTACGTCCGTTCTCACTACAAGAATTTTGGGTTAAAACCTAATTTTTACAAAACCATCGACCTGCATATCCACGTCCCCGAGGGTGCAGTACCCAAGGACGGGCCGTCCGCTGGCGTCACCATGACAACTGCAATTGTCTCAGCTCTCACCAAGAGGGCAGTCAAAAAGAATATTGGCATGACCGGAGAGGTCACACTGCGCGGGCGGGTGCTTGAGATCGGCGGACTCAAAGAAAAGGTGATCGCCGCCCACACGGCCGGACTGCGTGAGATTATCCACCCATGGGAAAATACCAAAGATCTGGAAAAAATCCCAGCAGAAATCAAAAAGGATCTCACCTTCCACCCAGTCAAAGAAGTGGCCCAAGTCCTTAAGCTCGCGCTCGTGTAGCCCAAAAGGTCAGACCTTGCAGGAACTGAAAACTGGTATACTGTATTCTAGTTAATATACTTACAGGAGACTTCTATATGGCAATCGCATTATCCAAAGAAAAAGTTCAAGCACAACACGGACTCATGGTAATCTATTCCTTTATCACCCTCTTTATCGTCAACAATTTGGTACTCTACGTAGCCAATATGCTCTTCCCCGAGTCTATCGTCCTGGGCACCGCTTCAATCTCTCACTGGTGGGCTATGTATCACAGTATGTTCAAGCTCACAGTGATCTGTGTGTTTGTCATGCTATTGGTCACAGTCTACGAATGGAAAAACAAAGTAGTATTCTCTCCCAAGCAGTGGATGGCAACTTATCTGGTCGTCAACTTTGTAGCGCTCTGGTGCATCTCTCGCTATGCCGAAAATCTCGGACTCGGTTTCTCTTCCTGGCTTGTGATCCTCCTCTTTTCCGGAGTCTTGGATATGGCTCAGGGTATGGCCATGATGGCTCTAGGAGAAAAGTCCAAAAAATTCCTTAAATGATCAAGTTCAGAGAATATTTTAAGGCTATGTGCGAAGAGAATGCCAAACTCTTCGCCGAGTTCCAGTTTATCCACGACCTCTACAAAGAGAATAAAAAAGCCAATCAAGTCGTCTTTAACGAGCAGGGGGCTCTAGTGCGCCGCGTCATCGAGGACTGGGACCGCAAACTCTGTGGCCGCATGGAGAGGGGTAAGAATGCCACTTACTCCCAACGCCTGTCGGAGAAGTTCTGGGGCGAAGTGAGACTCAAGTTCCCCCTCATCGACTTTGTCGGCGCCACAATCAGCTAAATCACTTGCAGAATATATAAGGATATGCTAATATCTATATATATGAGTGATTTGTGTAATGAGATCGAAAAATTTGGCAAAGGGATTGGCAACACCACTAGATATACCATAATCGAAGCTCTCCTCAAGGGCGAGCGCAGTGTCTCCGAACTGGTCTTGCTCACCAAATTATCGCAACCATTGGTTTCCCAGCATCTGAAAATACTCAAATCTTCCAACTTAGTTAGCTCAGTTCGTCGCGGACAAGAAGTGTTTTATACCGTCAACAATGTTTATATTTTGGATTTACTCAAAAAGTTAACTACCGAAGTAAAGGAGCCCCATGCAATATAATCAACTAGCCTCAGCTCAAAGTATCCAAACCACAATAGCCCAATTAGCAACTCACAACATTGAAGGTACGGTGGTAGCCACCAAAGAAGAAGCACTTGCCAAGCTCAAAGAGCTCATCCCAGCCGGGGCATCGGTCATGAATGGCTCCTCTGTGACGCTCGAGACCATAGGTTTTGTCGATTACCTCAAGTCAGGTGAGCACAAGTGGAATAATATGCATGAGAGTATCGTGGCAGAAAAAGATCCGGCCAAACAAGCGTTATTGCGTCAACAGGCCACTCACTCTGACTATTACCTGGGCTCAGTGCACGCACTCTCAGAGACCGGCGAGTTCGTAATCGCTAGTAACACAGGTAGTCAGCTCCCACACATAGTATTTACGTCCCCAAATCTTATCTTCATAGTGGGCGCACAAAAGATCGTCCCCTCTCTTGCAGAAGCGATGAAGCGCCTCGAGGAATATGTAGTACCACTAGAAGAAAAACATATGCAAGATAAGTATAATGTCGCAACCTATCCCAACAAAATCCTCATCTTCAAGGGCGAGGTAGCAATGAAGCAGCGCAAAATCCGTGTAATCATCGTGAGTGAAGCCCTCGGATTCTAAGGTACAATACTTGTCATGTGTGCAAGTGTTAACAACTACGTCCAAAAGTACCGACTCCAGCGGAGTTTGACCCAAGAAGAACTCGCCGAGTTAGCCGGTGTTACCCGCCAGACAATTATCGCAATCGAAAAATCCAACTACACCCCTTCTGTATTGTTAGCACTTAAAATCGCTAAAGTGTTCCATGTCACCGTCGACAAATTATTTACACTTGGAGCCACGTAATATGTTAATTCAGTCGCTCAGCTCGATACTCATTGCCATCATTGCCCTTGTTTTCCTCAATCCCACGCATCTAACCATGCCCCAGTCAGTGCAGTCTATGCTTACCCTGGGACTCGTCCTGGCCTTCCTCACATACTCCGCACTTGTTCTGAAAGAGCAGACTTCAGACGAGCGCGAGTCACTCCATCGCTTAGTTTCTAGTCGTATTTCGTACCTAGTGGGCGTTGGTGTATTGGTAATTGGCATTATTGTTCAGGCGACCATGCACGAGATTGACAAGTGGTTGGTTATCTCTCTATGTGCCATGGTCTTGTCCAAGATCTTGAGTCGGATTTATACTCAGTACAAAATGTAAAGTTAACTTGACATTAGTTTTGTATTCTGTGTATGATGAGAGATATACAAATGCATGGAGGAAATAGACATGAGTAAGAACGTAATTATAGTCTTAGCTGTTATTATTCTAGCCTTTGGTGGGTATTACTACACTCAAACCAATCAAACTGCTAAGGTACCAAAAGATTCAATGATGGAGAAAACCAGCGACCCGATGGTTAAAGAAGAGACGACTGGAGACGACAAAATGATGGGGCAGTCTAGTAGATACCTGCCATTCACACCGGCTGTCTTAGCTGACACCTCCTCCACACGCCGCGTCCTGTATTTCTACGCCAATTGGTGTTCTACCTGCCGCCCTGCTAATGCTGATTTCGAAAAGAACGCCTCCCAGTTGCCCAGCGACCTCACGGTAATCCGTGTCAACTACAACGATCCAGATACCGACGCAGACGAAAGGGCGCTTGCAACCAAATATGGTATTACCTACCAACATACCTTTGTCCAAATTGACTCTCAAGGAAACGAAATTACCAAGTGGAATGGGGGAGCCAGCCAAGAATTGCTTGCCAAAATTATATAGTCTATGGCAATACTCTTGCTTTTCGCTTTTTTGGCTGGGATCGTCACTATCCTCTCTCCCTGCATCCTCCCGATCTTGCCAGTCATTTTGGCGACTTCTGTAACGGACGCTTCTAGCCGTCGTCGACCTTACGGCATCGTAGTCGGGTTCATCCTGAGCTTTACGTTCTTCACGCTCTTCCTCTCACTCATCGTCAAACAGTTTGGCATACCTGCTGATTCCTTGCGCCACATCTCTGTCGTGGTGATCGCCCTCTTTGGACTCTCGCTCTTGATCCCGAGATTCCAGCTCGCGCTTGAGACTCTCTTCGCTCGCCTCGCCAGCTTGATGCCGAGCACCGCGGGCAAGACAGGGTTCTTTGGTGGCCTCCTCATCGGGCTCTCCCTGGGACTATTGTGGACTCCTTGTGTCGGTCCCATCTTGGCCTCCGTTATCTCCCTTGCCATCACGGGTACCGTGACCACGGATGCATTATTTATCACGCTTGCCTACTCCATCGGTACCGCCATCCCTATGTATGCGGTCATCAAGGGAGGCCAGCGATTATTCACGAGGATTCCTTGGTTACTCAAGAATACGGGGAGGATCCAACGTGCTTTTGGACTGATCATGATAGGAGTGGCTGGGCTCATCTATTTTGGCCTTGACCGCAATTTCCAGACATACATTCTCACCAAGTTCCCGCAGTACGGGGCAGGACTCACCCAGTTTGAGGACAGGGCATTTGTCAAAGACGAGCTCAAGGAGATGGGTGAGCCCAAGGTCACCCTGATGAAAAAGGGCACCCTCGCCCCCGAACTGATTGCAGGAGGGCAGTGGTTTAACTCGAAACCCCTCACAATTCAAGAGTTAAAAGGCAAGGTAGTCCTCGTCGACTTCTGGACCTATACCTGCATCAACTGCATCCGCACCCTCCCCTACCTCAAATCCTGGGATGAGAAGTATAGGGATCTAGGACTCGTGATCATCGGCGTCCACTCCCCCGAGTTTGAGTTTGAGAAGGATGCAGGCAACGTAGCTGAGGCTATCACTGATTTTGCTATTGAATATCCCGTGATGCAAGACAACGACTTCTCGACCTGGAAGGCATACAAGAATAGGTATTGGCCCGCCAAGTACTTGGTCGACGCCGAGGGCAATATCCGCTACACCCACTTCGGGGAGGGAGACTACGACGAGACCGAGCTGGCCATCCAGACATTACTCACTGAGGCTGGTCAAGAGGCGAGGCTGGAGCGTGACAACCCGCAGTATAAGACCTATGGCCGTACCCCCGAACTCTACTTGGGGAGTGCGCGCTACGCGGAGGCGAGCCCTATCACAAGAGAGGGTAGGTGGAGTGTTGAGGAGGAGTACGCACTGGCAAGTCCTGGAGCTGAGATGTCGGTGCGCTACAACGCCAAGTCGGTCTATCTCGTCATGCGCCCCACCGAGGGTACACAAAAGGTTGAGGTATACCTCGACCAAGAGTTGGTGGAGACGATTATGGTCGACAAGCACACGCTCTATACCCTCATTGATCTAGAGGCTCCCGGCACCCACACCCTCCGCCTCGTCTTCCCTGACGGGAATGTCGAGCTCTATGCCTTTACCTTTGGCTAACTATGTATAAGAAACTCGCCATTCTGCTTGCCTCCCTGACTCTACTTTATTACTGGTTTATCACATCATCGCCCCCGCCATCCCAGCCTGTCGCACAACCTGCGGCTGAGATTATCTCTGGAGCTTTTGACCCAGGCAAACTCAAGTCGAGCGAAGAGTGGCGGCAGATCCTCACGCCTGACCAGTTTCATATTCTGCAAGAAGCAGGGACCGAAAGCCCATATAGCGGAGAACTTAACCACGAGACGCGTGCTGGTACGTATTATAGTCAGGGATGCGACGTAGCACTCTTTCGCTCTGAGCATAAGTATGACTCAGGCACCGGTTGGCCTAGTTTTTGGGCACCCATTCGTGACGACGTAATTGTCTTGCGACGGGAAGATGGACCACTCGACGATCGGATCGAGGTTCTTGATCCTTGTGGTGGACACCTTGGTCATGTCTTTGACGACGGCCCAGAGCCCACGGGCAAAAGATACTGCATGAATTCACTCGCCCTGAGGTTTGTTCCGGATGATCAATAACTTTACCTATATCCAGGTTTTACCAATTGACCGTACTTTTCTAACAACTTATGGATCTTTGGTGCAATCACATAGCTACAATATCCCGCGCTCGTATTGATTTCGTAATACTGTTGATGATCTATTTCGGCGGGGTAAAACACGCTGTAGGACACAATCTCTGTGACAGCCCCTTTAATTCTCCCTTTTGCATTGCGCGCTGCCTTTTCCTGAGCTTCATTATGATAAAACACCGCCGAGCGGTACTGTGTACCTATGTCAGCTCCTTGCTGGTTGAGCGTGGTTGAGTCATGCAACGCAAAAAATACTTCTAGTAGCGTTTCATACCTAATGATTTCAGGATCAAACTCTATCTGTATCGCCTCGGCATGTCCGGTGCGTCCTGTACACACTTGTTCGTAACTGGGGTTGGCGACCGTCCCGCCCGTATATCCCGATGTGACTTTGGTAACACCACGCAACCGGCGGAAGATCGCCTCCGTGCACCAAAAGCACCCACCTGCCAGAGTAGCCAATTCGCTCACTTGGATTCCTCCACAAACTTGATGGATATCGAGTTCACGCAGTGGCGGGTATTTTTCTCAGTTAGGTGTTCACCGACGAATATGTGGCCTAGGTGTCCGCCACACCTGTTGCACTGGATCTCAGTCCGTGATCCATCGGGATCTGGTATCTGTTTCACTGCACCGGGGAAGTGATCGTCAAATGCCGGCCACCCACAACCCGCATCAAATTTGGTTTGGGACGAATAGAGAGGATTGTCGCACTTGCGGCAGACATAGATTCCAGGTTTGTAAAAATTGTCATACTCTCCCGTAAATGGTCGCTCCGTCCCCTTATCCTCTATCACATACTTTTCTTCTGCAGTTAAGTCATTAGTTTTCATATTTAGATCTTAACATGCGAGAGCTCTGATATAATTCAAAAGAACGGTTTACCCCGTTCTACGGGGCCCCATCGTCTAGTGGCTAGGACAGCAGATTCTCATTCTGCTAACCAGGGTTCAATTCCCTGTGGGGTCACCTACCGCAAAATCAGTAATTTCCTCCGTTTCTTTAATTACATCGTCTTTTTCTAGTTTCGAGATTATTAATTGTTCCTCTGTGGAGTTGGGCTTGGTTGGGTCATTTATGATAGGATGAAGGAATAGAGAATAAATAACTCGCGTTACCGAGTTGTCATTTTTCAGCAATTCTTTCTTAATTTTTTCAAGTACAAACCACCAGTGCAAATCATATATTTCCTCACTAGTTAGGCGATTGTTAATCATTTTCATTTGAGGCTATTCTATCTCAACTGGCAATCCAGAGCCTTATGATATTATTAAGCCAGTTATTCGCAATTGAAAAAATCAGTGCGACCAAGCAGATTAGTCTGTGTAGGTCGCTATTTTTGTATATGGAACAAGCAAAACTAAAGCGGAAATACCTCGCTTACTACCGCAAGCTGCCGGTCCAAAAGCTCGCAGCAGCCAGTATAGGCAAAGACGAGGACACGATTATTCGTTGGCGTCGAGAAGATGCGGATTTTGCGGACCAAACTGAGGTTACAAAAGCGAATTGGGCACTGGAGAAATCTAAGAAGGTCAGAAGTACGGAATGGCTACTGGAGCGAGTAATGAATGATCATTTCTCTCTGAAGAGGTCGGAAGAGGTAAGCAAGGTAATGTATATGAATAAATCTGACCTCGATAGGTTGAAGAACTTTCTAGTAAAAGATGATACCGTTACGGAGATAAAAAATCAGCCAACTAATGATTCTAGTCACAACTACTGATCAACCATGCTCCAAATCGCTCTCTAATGCTGTCATCGCGGATCCTATGCTCCCCTCATGCCAAGCATTAGCAATACTCCTCACTTGCACCTCCAATGTTTCAGGGTTCTCCTTGGCCCATCTATACAACTTAGGGTAATTCTCAATATCGAGAGATTTGCCTAGGAATATGATTGGCTTGTTGAGATCTATTTTTCGTTTCATGACTATTCAATATTTCCCAAACATAGACTCCGAATAGACTCATTGTTGATACGTGAGCAAATACTCTTATCACCCTGTTTTATCGAGACGATGTGGAGGCAAATATCCCTCTGCTCATCACGTTCACAAAAATCAACACTTTTATTACCAAATCTGACGTTTACGTAGCACAATTCTTTCATCTGGACCGAGACAACTTTGTCACATACTTGAGAGTTTGTATAATCCCTAGCTACACCGATACGGCAAATATCTGCATGAGGTTCTCCTCGTCTATCACACGCATCACCGAGCCGACGACTTTTCACTCCAGGTGTATTCCAAATAACTAGACCAACAATCCCAATCAATCCTAATCCTATTAACCGCTTTTGATTCTTTTTCATTGAGTTCATAGTAACTCTCCGTGGGGGTATAAATCAATGGATACATCCAG
>CAZGNX010000013.1:2409-21287 GCA_964527065.1 uncultured Pseudomonadales bacterium | reverse complement strand
TTGATTACCCGCTTCAGTACGCTAAAGTACTAGATCACGACAAAGTTAAGTTTAGTGCCCTCGACCTACTTAGCAAACCCCTTGGTGAGTTTATGCGCCGCTTCTTCCTCACACAGGGATATAAAGACGGCATGTACGGTCTGGTCCTCTCTGCTCTCATGGGTGTCCAAACACTTGTCGCCTACTGCTACTTGTGGGAATTACAAGGTAAGCGTGCGGATCTAACCACGCAGGAAACCATATCCCTCTTCCGCCAGCTCCGTGGCAAATCAAGCGAACTAACCTACTGGCTCACTACGCTTGCGATCGATACTACACAAGGTGCAACCAAGCTGCTGCACCGAGCTCGTCGCAAAGCACTGAAATTAGTCAAAGGTCTATGAAAAAGAAATATCACAAGATTAAACACGCCGTAGTGCTTGTCAACTACAAAGGCTGGCAGGACACGATTGTTTGTATTAATTCAATTAAAAAATGCAAAGATGCCCCACACGTCATTGTGGTCGACAATGCCTCTGGTGGTGAGTCAGTAGTAGAACTAAAGAAGGCCTTCCCCGACCTCGATCTTATCGAGAGTCCAGTCAATGTAGGATTCTCCGTCGGCAACAACCTAGGCATCAAAAAAGCGCTCAAAATCGGTGCTCAAGTCATCTATATTCTCAACAATGATACTGAGGTGGATCCCAACCTCTTCTTCCGCGCATATCGCTACGTCGCAGGCAAGCCACGGATAGCCGGTGGCAAGATATATTACGCCAAGGGATACGAGTTCCACGACAGGCAAAAGGGGCAGGGGAATATCTTGTGGTATGCCGGTGGCTATATGGACTGGGGTAGTGTGATCGCGCGCCACTACGGGGTGGACGAAGAAGATCGGGGACAGCACGACAAAATTAAAAAAGTCGACTTTATCACCGGCTGTTTTATCGCCGTACCGCGCTCTGTTTTCACCAAAATCGGCTTACTGGACGAACCCTTCTTCCTCTACCTCGAAGACAGCGATTTTTGCCTCCACGCTGCTGCTTCTGGGATAGAGGTCATGTACAACCCCAATCTAGTTGTTTACCACCGCAACAGTAGCTCCACTGTAGCAGGGAGCCCTCTAGTAGATTACTACATCACGAGGAATCGATTTTTTATTGGTAAACGCTACGGCTCACTGCGTCTGCGCTTTGCCCTCCTGAGAGAGGCCGTGTTTCGCAACTGGAGCTCCCCGGTTCGTCGTATGGCATTTCTTGACTATCTTTTTGGTAGAATGGGCAATAGAAATGAAGCAATCTTTGCCCTTGCGGCCAAACTGGACAAATAAGCTAGGACTACTCTTTGCTGTCTCTATCGGTGTAATGCTCTATATGCGTCTCGGCCGCGACGCTCTCTTTGACTGGGACGAAGGGATCTATGCAGAGCTGGGACGACAATTATTGATAACCAAAAATTTTTTAACCTCCTTTTGGAACGGCGCTCCATGGCTAGAGAAGCCGCCAGGCATCACATGGGTGGCTGGACTAGGCATATATCTGGCAGGCGAGAGCGCCCTTGGTGCCCGTCTCCTCATGCCACTATTTGCGGTCTATACACTGTATATTGTCTATCGTATAGGAACCCACCTGGGAGACTGGAAACATGGACTCATTGCCGCTGGAGTACTTGCCACCTTTAACCTCTTCCTCGGCCGCACCCGGGCAGTTAATACCGATATGCCGCTCCTGGCCAGTATTACGACTACGATCCTCTTCCTCTTAGAGAACCGGCCTGCTTGGTGGGTGTCGCTCTCGATTTTTGGCGGCGTGTGGTTCAAGGGCATCGCCGGCCTCCTCTCTGCCATCATCGCTTTGCCGCTCTTGCTTACAAAAACTAAGCGATATTGGTTATTGATTATTGGTTATTGTTTATTATGTATAGTTCCATGGCATCTCTATACGTATTTCAAATACGGCTCAGACTTTACGACCCCTTACTTTTTTGAACAGGTGGTCCAGCGTGCCACCGCCCAGATCGAGTTTCACTTTGAAACCCGCTGGTATTATATTGTCTATCTCTACGAGAATCTTGGGTTAGGGGTCCTGATTGTGGCTGGAGTGGGAGCCGCGAGCTTGCTACTCTCACGCAAACACCTCTACCTATTGTGGTGGATCCTTGTCCCACTCACTCTCTTTACCCTCGCCAAAACCAGGCTCTTTTGGTACATTCTTCCCATCTATCCCGCCCTCGCGCTCCTCATTGCCGAGGCGATCGGACGGTGGCAGTCTGATCAAAAATCGAAAGCAGTTATCGCCATCCTCGCCATCGGTATCTGGGCGCAAGCACTATTGGTATCCTCGCGCTCAGTAGAGATAAGCAAGTTTACTGCACCTATGCCAGATCGCCTACATGTTGCTCGCTCACTTAGTCGCTTCACTCACGACCGACTCGCAATTCTCGTACCCCCATCTGAACGCTTATCAGAAGCGCTCTTACCCGCGGTGGCTCGGCTCTCCTCAAGTTTCCGCTATGGTGGCATGCCCTCGGTCGCCTTTTACTACGCTGGCCCAGTTGAGTTTTTCTACGACGTCGACAAGTTCCGCTCATATTGGCAAGAAACACCCGGCCCTACCGCGCTAATAGCCAGAGACGATCTATCGCTAGTACCAGGAAACCCAAGAGAAGTTGCTACCTCACCCACCTATCTAGGCATCCAAAAGGGGGACTATGCTCTCCATTAGTACCCAAATTGCCCGTGGCGACGATCTCGCTGTCTTTGCACGAATGCTAGAGTCTGTTAGTTTTGCTGACGAAATTATTATTTTTAACATGGAGCGCACCGACAAAGCTGCGCACTCCCTATTCAACAAGTATCAGGCGCAAGTCATAAATGTCAAAACTCCCAAGATTGTCGAAGAGATCCGGGACGAGCAGGTAAGATCTGCAAAAGGCGACTGGGTCCTCGTAATGGATTACGACGAAGTCATCCCAACCCTACTAAGGGAAGAAATCAAGGCAATTATCGACAACCGTGCTTCCTGCTCCGCCTATGCAATCCCTCGCGACAACTACTCACTCGGCTATCCACTCAAGCACGGAGGATGGGAGCAAGACCACGTTGTTCGCCTAATTCGCAAAGCAGATTTTCTCCGATGGCCCAAAAACATACATAGTACTCCTCTTGTCAAAGGGACAACGATCAAATCAGTGCACGCTATGGAACACCACAAAGATGCAAGCCTTGCCCAAATGGTGGAGAAAACCAATAGGTATTCTGCAATTGAGGCAGAGCAGTTTTTTACTGGTCGTCTGCCACCAGTCACCTCCCTCACGCTCCTGCGTAAGTCGGTCATGGAGTTTATCCGCCGCTACTTTTTTAAAAAGGGCTTTCTCGATGGCCGTATCGGCCTCATCCAGTCACTCTACCAAGGCTACTCCGTCTTCATCACCTACGCCAAATTGTACGAGTTGCAACGCAAACATCAATTGGAACCCAGTAACACAAAATCTTAACTCCACTACCATAATTCGAATTATAGTAGTAAAACATATCTATGTCACAAGTCTCAAAATACAAACTCAATAACAAAATTTACGACAAGATTTTTTCTTTATTCCCACAATTTCTTTACCGTATGACGAGCCGTGGCAAGCAGAGTTTGCTGGTTGACGCTTTTTTTACCAAAACCGAAAAGATAGTGATCGCCAAGAGAGTAGCCATTGCCTTTATGCTTGTCAAAGGCTACAAATATGATCAAATCGTGGGCAAAATCAAAGTCAGCCATGGCACGATAGCCAAAATAGCTGATTCTCTCAAGAGCCATAGCGCAGTAATCACCAAAGAGTTTGAGAGCATAGCTAAAGAAGATGCTTTTGTGCAGTTCCTAAATGTTGTGGGCTATCAAGTCACCAAACTATTGCCTCCCAAAGGTGGCAACTGGTCTGCCTGGCGCGGTAGAATAGAAAAAGATAAACGTGAAGGCGAATCGGCCTTCTAATAATCTACTACCATAATTCGAATCATGGTAGTAAAACATTAGACGTATATGAGTAAAAAAGTTTTGATTGTCAGTCCGTATTTGGATCACCTGGGAGGAGGGGAGCGGTATATGCTCTCTGTCGCCTCGGTCCTGGAGTCCCTCGGTTACGAGATTTACTTTGCCTGGGACAATCTCACAGAGATTAACTCACTCTCCACAATGCTTGGGATCACGCTCAACAATCCTCAGCTCGATCCAGCAGTCAAAAGCCTCTACTTTGGCCACAACCCTTTCTCGATGTTTCGCAAAACCAGACAATATGATGTCGTTGTCTATCTATCTGACGGCAGTATTCCGCTCCTGGGTGGCAAGCGTAATATCCTCCATATGCAAGTACCCTTTCACGGGGTAGGAGGCAAATCCTGGAAGAATCAGTTCAAAAAACGCTCACTTGACGCAGTCATCGTCAACTCCAACTTTACCAAAAGCTTTATTGATGCGGAGTATGCTATCCGCTCCCGGGTGCTCTACCCTCCTGTCACATCAGTTGCAGCTAGCGGCAAAAAAACCAAAATAATCCTCTCGGTTGGACGTTTTGAACCTTCACTCAATACCAAACATCAGGACGTACTTATTGAGGCATTTAAGCTCCTCACGCCCACCTTGCCGGGATGGAAATTGGTTTTGGCCGGGGGATCAAACAATGAGATGTGGATCAACAAATTACGTGCGTCCGCGCAATCCCTCCCCATCGAATTTGTCCCCAACGTCTCTCACAATGAACTCTCACAACTCTACTCCCAGGCATCGATCTACTGGTTGGCAGCTGGCTACGGCGTGGACGAAAACAAGAACCCAGAGCTGACCGAACACTTTGGTATCAGCACCGTCGAGGCCATCTCAGCGGGGTGTATCCCACTGGTTGTTCCCTACGGTGGTCAACGCGAAATTATTAGCGATGTCCGTTTCCACTGGGAGACAGTTGAAGAATTGGTGCAAAAAACCACTGACCTTATAAGCAAACCCGCGATGCCCACGGTTGACATCTCTCACTATTCCCTCGACAATTTCAAGCAAGAGCTTCAAAAACTCATCACATGAAATTTATAAAAAGTGTATTTACTTCCAAACTATTTCTTCTAGGACTCCTGATCCGTTTTGTTGTCATGCCATTTAGCGCCCACTACGATCTGCGAGGCATCAACTTTGCTGTTTTCCAGCTACCCTTTAACCACGTGACCAATGTCTACGAGGTTGCGCGTTCAGGCCCCATCGACTATATCGTCAACGTCAATTTTGGCCGTGAGTATTTTATCTACCCGCCGCTCACCTACTTCACGCTCGGCTCTTTTATGTGGCTACTCAAACCCCTCTACGGGAGCGAGTTTGTCACCTGGATCCAAGGTTATGGCAACGATGTCTTGAGTGTCCTCACCCATCCCCAGGTATTTCGATACCTATTCCTCATGAAACTACCATACCTCGTCTTTGACCTTCTCATGCTCTACGCACTCACCAAATTTGTGAGTTCTGCCCCTCAGAAATCCAAGATTCTTCTCTATTGGTGGCTCAATCCGATCGTTATATTCTTGCCTTACATGTGGGGGCAGTTTGACATCATCCCCGCCGCCCTGACAGTCCTTTCGGTTTGGCTAATGCGTCAGCATCCTGTGCGTGGTACGCTCATGCTTGGCATCGCCGCGTCTTTCAAAAATTATCCCCTTATGTTTTTGCCCCTCATTACTCTAGCAGTGGCCAGAGATTGGAGACAAGGTCTCAAAATGTTTATCGCGGGCGTCGCTCCCTTTATTGCGACCACGCTACCCTTTGCCTCTCACGAATTTTTCCGCGACACTGTCCTCTTCTCTTGGCAGTCGCAGAAAATGCTCGACTTCATGTGGGCGATTGGGGGCGATGATGGGATCTATCCTTTTGTGATTGGCTATACCCTTATTGCGTTTTGGACTTTTTACGTAGCCCGCAAAAATCGTGATGCCGTAGGTCCCATTGTCATGTCACTATTCTGGTACTATGCCACCACTAACTTCCATCAGCAGTGGTTCCTGTGGATCTTGCCTTTCCTCGTGCTCTACGCGGTCAAGTCCAAAACCTTTGCCCCCATGCTCCTGTGGATGATTCTCTTATTCTTTGGCCGCCTCATTGAGATCCAAGCCAATGTCACAACCGAGCTGTTTGTTTGGCTCGCCCCGGCAATCGACGATCTACCCAAATCGCGCTATCTGGTTGGGCTCGTCTATGATATCCACAAAGTGAGGAACATCGTCAATAGTTTCTATGTGGCAACCGCGCTCTGGGTCACGGCTTGGATAGCCAAGAGGGAGACCATTATATGAAAAAGCTACTCCTCGTCTCACTCGCTGCAGTCGTGCTTGGTGGGTGCAATCGTCTAGACAATCACCAACCCCTCACCAGCCACAAGCTCTACTTTACCAAAGTAAATGATCTGAGTCAGACTTTCTTGTCCCGCAGAGAAAATCTTAACATTGTCTCCATCTGTCTGCGCAATCCCGACCGCACGCTCATCCCGCTCCAATTCGAGCTTACGGATGAGGAGGGGGTTACCGTGCGTAGTCTCAACTTTACCGGTGGCAATATTGACAATAGCGACTGTACCAAATTCCAGTTTGAACCAGTTTCAGACTCTAAAGGTAAGACTTACACTGCTCACATTGTGGTGCAACTTGACGATTCTCTCGAACCTAGGACAGCCGAAGGGTTACGCTCAGGCCTTTATGCCGAGGCCCACGGGGGAGGGGACTACTTAGCTGGAGTGGCCATGCTGGATGGCGTCGCCACAGATTATGACCTTCACTTCAAAACCCACTATCGCCAAGATATTAGAGAGATACTCAAAGAGTCACTCTCGTCATTAGGAAGTCGTCTCACCGCCGATCCTCTATTTATGTTTATCTACCTCATAGTACTTGCTTGGGTTGTCATAAAAATATGGCGCACCAAATGAAATGGTTAATTGTAAGCGCGCTCACTATCCTCTCACTTTCCCTCCGCCTCTATCGCTTTGAAAACCGCGTTCCTTTTGACTGGGATCAAAACCGTGACTACGCCGAAGTAGTAAAAATTGCAAGTGGACAGTACGTACCCCTTGGTCCGATCGCCAAAGGTAGTGTGGGCGGTTTTTACCTGGGATCACTCTATTACTATCTGCTTAGCCCTGCCTATTTGCTCATGCAGGGGAGTCTCTCAGCCTTACCTCTCACAAGTATTGTCATCGACTCCCTCGCGGCTGGCCTGATTTATCTACTTCTCTACATACCGCTTGGCCGTGCCCGCGCACTGGCAATAGCCCTCCTCTGGACCTACGCGTGGTTCCTGATCGAGGCCTCGCGGATCTCATGGAATGTGGCACTCGTCCCTCTCTGGAGCCTCCTTACACTGACCTCAATATATCAAAGTATTACAAAACACTCAGTCAAACACTTTTATCTGCTGGCTTGCTTAGCTGGGGTGACACTTCATCTCCATGTCGCGACCATCCCGATGATCCCACTTCTACTGCTTATCTTCTTTCGCCGGCTCTCATTCCCGCTCTCGGTTTGGCTCAAGGGAGTCTTGATAAGCATCATTCCCGCCCTTCCACTGCTTACCTACGATCTCAATCACAACTTTTACAATCTACGCCTAGTCAAAGATTTCTTTAGCTACCGCAAAGCGGTAACTACTCCCGTTGGTGAGATGATCATTCCCATGCTAACCAAGCTCGGCAAGGTAACCTCAGCCCTCTTTACCGCAGTCTTCCGCGACAATCTGACGCTTGGTATCATAACGCTCTTGGTTGCCGTGCGATCACTTTGGAGCAAGCATTTCATGGTCGTACTCGCCGGCGCAATGGTTTTAATCACCTCTGTCCTCATTATGCTCCTACGTGAGACTGGTTTCCCCGAATATTATTTGACTCCCAGCTACCTCGCTATTTACGTCATTATGATCAGCACGCTCGTGTCTCTCCTTGCGCGCTTGGGCTCACGCGGGCATACCATTCTTGCCGGGATAGTGATCGCCTTGGTGATTACCAACGCCCGCTCCTATACGACGCAAGAGTTGGGCTTTAGTTTGAGTGTCAAAGAAAAGGTAGTCGACTCACTCGTGGAGTATCAGCATCCCGTTGACCTACACTACAACTTTGATCCTGGTCGCGACGGTGGTCTGCAGTATCTAGTCAAACTCAAGGGTGTCCAAGTTGACAAGACTAGCAAGCATCGCATTCTCCTGACCGACAAGCTCAATACCCCGCTCTACATCGAAGGCGAACTTGCGCGCGATCTCCTCCAAATTGGCAACATTCGCACTGCGCTCTATATAGTACAATGAGCACGATATGAAAAAAAGACCTACCGTCAGCGTCGTCATTCCCTCCTGGAATTCTGAGTCGCAGATGAAGCAAAACTTGCCATATGTCTTTGCCGCCGCGGACAAGGTGAGGGCCGAGATCGTGATAGTGGATGACAACTCTCAGTACGATAACTCTGCAGGATATCTCAAGTCCCTTGGCAAAAAAATTCGCTTTTACGAAAACAAAACCAACGGCGGATTCTCCTACACTGTTAACCGCGGAGTGAGCCTGGCAAAGGGCGACTACATCATGCTCCTCAATACCGATGTCCGCCCTTCACCTGATTGTTTCGCCAAAGCGCTCAAATATTTTGAAGACGATTCAGTCTATGCCCTGGGTTTCAACTCGGGTGAGGCGTGGATGGGCGGGGAGTGGAGCTCAGGGCTCTTCCACCATTTCAAAGTAGAGCCAAATATATCAAATAAGGACAAATCAAATCCTAGTCTCTGGGCCTCAGGGGGCCAAGCGGCGTTTGACCGCCAGAAATGGCTGGCGATCGGCGGGATGGATCTCCTCTACAAGCCCTTCTACTGGGAGGATACCGACATGGGCTATAGGGCCTGGAAACGGGGATGGCAAGTGCTGTGGGCGCCCGAGTGCAAGGTTGTGCACGATCACCAAAAGAGCGTGATCGCAAGCAACTTTACCAAGGAATTTGTCATGAATACGGCTCAGCGTAACCAATTCCTCTTCATCTGGAAAAATATCAGTGACTCGGGATTCTTGTTGAGTCACCTCGTGCGCCTGCCCTACTACGTGCTCAAATATCCTGGCCCCGTCGCGTCTGCACTACGCTTGCTACCACAAGCGCTGAGACGTCGTGCGGCCGAACGTGTCTACTGGAAACGCAGTGATCAGGATATACTGAGCGCATGGGCACGCTAGCTAAATTTTTTATTCGTTCGGCTTGGGGCAAGAGTTTACTACTCCTCATCCTCTTCAACATCAGCGTACGCTTGATAGCAACCTTAGGGTACTTTGTCCTCCCGTCCCGCGCTGCCCCGCTGAGCTTTATCGCCACGCACTGGCAGTCCAACTTTCTTTTTTGGTCATTTGCCAACTTTGATGGTGAACACTATCTCGCCATTAGTCAGTATGGGTATCAGATCAGGAACGGTTTCCCTCAGTACGCCTTTTTCCCGCTCTTTCCGCTCCTCATCAAGCTCGCTTCCTTCCTCACGCGCGACCTCTATCTCGCAGGTATTCTCGTATCTCAGCTCTCGCTCTGGGTCGCGCTCACCTACATCCATAAATGGTGCAAGGTGCTCAAGCTGGCTGACTTGCGTCTCCCACTGTTGTTTACAACTGGTGCAATTTTCCTTGCCTCCATCTATAGCGAGCCCACGTTTCTCGCCCTCGCCGCTATGACGATGTATTACTCCGAGAGAGGGGGGTGGGGGAGGGCGGCGCTCACGACAGCTCTCGCTACCGCAAGCCGCGTGAACGGGATCTTTTTGGTCATCTTTTTGTTTGTCAAAATCTACAAATTCTCGAGGTCACTCCTTACTCCTATTCCCTATTTCTTGATTTCTATCTCAGGCCTCTTCAGCTACATGCTATTCTTGTATATCAATACCGGAGATATGTTGGCTTGGTTTCATGCTCAAGGTGCCTGGGGCAAGGCCGTTGCCACCTCACCTCTCACCACACTCGTTTCGTATCTGCGCGCGGTCTCAGTCGACTTTAGTCCTGACCTCACCCATCTTGTGGTCTTGTTTGAGGTTGTGGTCACACTCACGCTGATTGTACTCTTTGTGACGCTACTGCGAGCACGTCTGCTCGATCTCTCGTACTGGCTCTATCTCGTGCTCAACTTGGGAATGCCTATCGCCACCGGTAGTTTGGGCAGCATGCCGCGTTTTTACCTCACGCTCTTTCCGCTCCTGGTAGTCTTGCCCCGTTTGCCCAGACTCAGCAGAACAATGTACTATATAGGTAGTGTGCTGATCGCCAGTATTGGCGTTGTGTTGTTCACCAGGGGGTACTGGTATGGGTAAAAAAATGACGATTATTTTGATCTTGGCGGCTGTGTTGCGGTTTTCATTTTTAAATAGCGTACCTATCTCGCTCAACTGGGACGAGGTCTCAATGGGTTATACGGCGTATTCGGTCATGAAAACAGGGGCAGACGAATGGGGGAGTAAACTCCCGCTCTTTTTCCGCTCATACGGCGAGTGGAAGTCAGCGGTCTACATTTATCTGATCATTCCTTTTATCAAAATCTTAGGGCTCAACGCTTGGGCCGTTAGATTACCAAGTGCCATCGCGGGAGTGCTAGCTGTCTATCTGACCTACCTGATCGGGCGCAAACTCTACTCAGAGCGTGTGGGGATGTGGAGCGCGTTCCTCCTTGCCGTCTCACCCTGGCATCTCATGCTCAGTAGGCCTGGTTTTGAGGCGAGTGTCGCCCTCACCCTAGTCCTCGCCGGTATATACTTTTTCCTTCGGTCTGCCGACAATACTCAATACGCTATACCCTATACACTATACTCTGCGATCTTGTTTGGCCTGGCTCCCCACACATACAATAGTGCCAAACTAGTTGTTCCACTCCTTGTACTGTGGCTCATCTGGCAGTCGAGGCTGTACAAAGACCTCAAAAAAACTGCACTTTTCTTAGGAATACTCGCCGTCTTTGCGCTCCCCATTCTCAGTGGTCTCATGTCGGGACGCTCCCAAGCGAGGTTCTCGCAAGTGAGCGTGCTCACCGATACAGCGGCGCTTGAGAGTTTTTATCTCTCTAGACACACCTTCCCCCTGGGTGAGTCGGCGGGCAAGCTCGTCTTCAACCGTGCCACGTACTTCCTCTACAAATTGAGCGATAACTGGCTCTCGTATCTCTCCCCCTCGTTCCTCCTGACCTCTGGAGGTGATCACAACCAACACAGTATGCCGTATCACGGTGTGCTCTACGTCGTCGAGTTTGTGGCAGCTGGCCTTGGGCTCACACTCCTGCACAAATCTATTTATCCCCTCAAATATCTCCCGCTTGTTCTCATCATGATCGGGATTATCCCCGCCGCCATGACCCGCGAACCCTACCATGTCCTGCGAACCATTCTCACCCTCCCAGCCTGGCAACTCATGGCCGGTCTCGGTCTCGCTCACCTACATCAAATCAAATTTTCCCGCTTGAAAATTGTTTATTGGTTGTTGATTATTCAAATCATCAGCTTCATGCTCATGTACTTCCTGTGGTATCCGCGTGCCACCGCCTCCGACTGGCAATACGGCTACAAAGAGGTGGCGCAGTACCTCAAAACCTATGGGACAGACTACGACAAATTCGTGATGACCAAATGGTACGGCGAGCCCCAGCTCTTCCTCGCTTTCTACAATCAGTGGGATCCCTCTGTGTACCAAAAGAATAACGCCGACAATCTACGCTATGAAAGCGAAAACAAATTATGGCTCGATCAACTCGAGTCATATACAGTTGGTGATTATACGTTCAAGTACATCAATTGGGGGTCAGAAGATAGGTTCCCCAGCACCTTATTTATTGGCAAAGTCGATGATTTTTGGCCCGATGGCAATCCCCTCCATACAATCTACTTCCCCGATGGCCGCGTCGCCTTCCACCTCGTCAAAGGAGACCTGCCTAAGCAGGCGGGTAAATAATATGTCTGATCAGATCAAACTCTCCATCGCCCTCGCCGTCTATAACGAAGCCGACAATCTCGGCGCCTGCCTAGAATCGATTAAAGGGATTGCGGACGAAATAGTCGTCGTCGATGGCGCCTCAACCGACAATACGGTAGAGGTAGCAGAAAAATACGGGGCGAGAGTCGTCCCAGAGGAGAATCGCACCAACTTCCACATCAACAAACAGATCGCCATCGATGCTTGTAGCGGATTATGGATCCTCCAGCTCGACGCCGACGAGCGAGTCTCTAGTATGTTAGCGGGAGAAATCCAAAAAATCGTCGATTCCCCCCTCACCGGTCAACCCGCCGCCTACTACCTCAAGCGCCGCAACTATTTCCTCGGTCGCTGGATGAGTAAAGGGGGTATGTATCCCGATCCCGTGATCAGACTCTTCCAAAAGGGCCAGGCCAAACTACCCCAAAAGACCGTGCACGAGTTAATGGAAGTAAGTGGTGCCACCAAGTGGCTAGATCAGGATCTCCTCCACATCGCTGACCCGACCTTTTCTCGCTACCTCAAACGCAGCAACCGCTATACAACCCTGCAAGCAGAAGAGTGGCTCAAAGAGGGCAAGCTCGGTTTGGGTAGAGGGACAATTGTTACCTACACGCTCATCAAACCACTCATCAGATTTCTTGAGATTTATTTGAGGCACAAGGGCTTTCTCGACGGCTTCCCCGGCTTCGTATTTGCGATCTACTCAGGTATGCATATCCGCACTTCCTACATCAAGTACTGGGAGAAGGTGACAACCAAGTCGAACGTATCTATTGGACGTGACTGGGACTAATATGTTCAAGTCTGTATGGACATTGACCATTGTCCATTGTGCATTGATCATTATTTTCTCCCTTTGGTCACTCAAGGCTTTGTTTCACCCTGGTCTCATGTACAGTCACGACAGCCTCTGGCATGTCCAGCGTCTGCAAAACATGGCGACTGAGATAGGCTCGCAGTTTCCGGTACGATGGAGCCCCTCACTCGATCACGGCTATGGCATCCCCCTGTTCAACTTTACCTACCCACTCCCATACTATCTGGGTGCGCTCATGATGTTTGCCGGACTGGGTCCCATCGCGCCCTACAATTTATTACTATTCCTAAGCTATTTTATGGGAGGTCTCGGCATCTTGATGCTAGGGAGAGCCAAACCGCTCTATGGGCTGATCGCTGCACTCCTCTATCTCCTCTCGCCGTACTGGTTCCTCGATATCTTTGTGCGCGGCGCCTTAGGCGAGGTGATGGCCTTGGGTCTGATCCCGTGGGTATTCCTCACCCTGCAGGGGATCTCGCGTAGTGGGCGCCTTGCATGGTACGCGCCTATTCCTCTCGCCCTCCTCTTCCTCGCTCACAATTTTTATGGTTTCCTCTTTGCTGGTTTGCTAGTATTTTTTACCGCTACCTTGTACAAGCATAAGCGCTTGGTTTTTACCTCACTCTTGCTCTCGCTGGGTCTTGCGGCATTTTTTGTCGTGCCAGCCCTAGCGGAGCAACCACAACTCCTCATCTCACAAGCTGCTTCACTTGGGTACAAAGATCACTTCCTCTCCCTAACTGACTTGATTGCCACCACCTGGGGCTACCTCGGCTCGTCGCCTGGTCACTCCAGCGGAGAGATGTCGTATCAACTCGGGATTGCGGGGATTGTAGTACTTGTGATAGCCCTTGCATTTACCCGCCGCCTTCTTATCTATCTCATCCCCGTAGTGTTTAGCATCTTGCTCACGCTCCCACTCTCTACTTGGTTATGGACGCACCTCCCCTTAGTTGCTAGTCTCCAGTTCCCCTGGAGATTCGTCGGCGTTGTCATAGCCATAATCCCCCTCATCTATTTGGATCTCGCCCAAGTTATTGTCAAAGGCAAGAAAGAAACAAGCTTCCGTATATTCTCCCTGCTGCTTATCGTCCTCGCGCTCTGGAATACGAGCACGTACAAATCTCCCTCTAAGTGGCTCACAGACAGTGAGTTTCTCACCCTCCACTACGAGTACATGGGACAGACCACGACCGCGTATCGCAGCGAGTTAGTCCCCAAATACGCCCCGGTTGAACGGTTCAATCCGATTGATCCCAATCTTGTGGCAGGCACCCGCCTCGCACTTCGCGAAGGTTCTGCCCAGATTACAGAAGCTGTCGAGACTCCGCTCTCCCTCCGCTTTAGCGCGAGCGCTGATTCCGCCAGTGAAGCTCTGTGGTACCGCAATTACTACCCCTCCTGGTCGGCCACGATGGACGGCAATAAGATCACGCTTACTCCGTCCGAGACTGGTGAGATTCTTGTGTCACTTGCTCCAGGATCACACGACTATACTATAGTCCTTGAAAGCACGATGATTGCACGCCTCGCTAATCTGATCTCAATCTTGTCGCTATGCGCTATACTGAGCATACTATGGCGTCAAAGAAGTGGCTGATCCTCATATTGGTAGTTGCCGCGCTTTTGCGTTTTGTGGGCCTCACTAGATCTCCCGCCGCCCTCAACTGGGACGAGGTCTCAATCGGCTACAACGCCTACTCAGTGCTCAAAACGGGCAGGGACGAATGGGGAGAGTTCCTCCCGCTTTCCTTCCAAGCATTTGGAGAAAACAAATTACCTGGGATGATTTATGCCTCTATCCCGGCTATTGCACTGTTTGGACTCAATGACTTTGGCGTCCGCGCCACTCCCGCACTCGTTGGCGTCCTCACCGTCTATCTCGTCTATCTGCTAGCAAAGCAACTGCTACAAAAAGAGTCCCTCGCCCTCATAGCTGCGTCGTTGACGGCCATCTCGCCGTGGGCTGTGCATTTTTCCCGTGTATCATTTGAAGCCGGCTTGGCGCTCGCTTTCCTTCTCGCTACACTACTCTATCTCCTGCGCGCACGTACTGACCCGCGCTTATTGTGGCTCAGCATGCTTTTTGGTGTGCTCTCCCTCTATACCTACAATTCACTCCGCATCTTCTTGCCTCTTCTTGTGATTGCTTATCTTACCAATGGACTCATCAAAATTGAGCGCAAGCAAGCCAAATCCTCCCTCTTGGTGCTTGTAGTTGCACTCATCTTATGTATCCCCATTATCCAAGAATTGGCAAACTCTGAGGGGAGAGTCCGCCTCGGGACTGTCGCTATTCAGTCACAAAAGAGCTTTCTCGACGGTATCGCACAGAGTCGGGGATATACCACACTCCCGGCCCCGCTCCCTCAGCTTATACACAACAAAGTAACCCACTATCTCTATACCTTCTCGCTTAATTATCTCAAGTCATTCTCCACAGAATTCCTCTACCTCACAGGTTCTGGTAATACTCAGCGCTCCCTGCAGGGTATGGGCATGCTCTACCTTTTTGAGCTCCCGCTCCTCATTGCGGGCATAGTAGTGCTCGCCAAACAAAAGAGCGTAGTGGCTCGCCTCCTCATCCCGTGGCTCTTGCTCGCCCCCATCCCCTCCGCTATCACGATAGACGCCCCCTCTTCCGTGCGCCTCTTCTCGCTCTTGCCAGCGCTCCTGTTTATAGAATCACTCGGTGTCCTCTCTTTAGCTGAGTATCTCTATCGCCATCGTGTCACCTCAATCATCAGCGTAGCGTTTGTGACATGGAGCATCGGTTACTTCCTCTACCAACTCCACTTTGTCGCCCCCATCAAATACAGTGGCAGTTGGCAATACGGCTACAAACAAGCAGTTATGTTTGCCGCCTCACATTACAACGAGGCCGAGCGCATCTATATCACCACCAAGTACGGTGAGCCCTACATCTTCACCCTATTCTATACACACTACGATCCCCGTACGTTCCAATCTCAGCAGGTACAGCGCGAAGTCGATCCCACCGGGTGGGTACACGTTAAGGGTTTTGACAAATACATCTTCTCTGACTTTGCGGGTCTTGAGACACCTTCTGAAATCGTGGCGCGCAACGCAGGCCGTCTAGTCATAATTGCACCATTTGCGGTCTTGCCGGGGGAGTATCACCGCGACTTTGCCGTCACTGCTCCCACCTGGGAAGTGATGTTTGAAGGGACTCTCCAGGAGGGCGAGCAATGAGAGTAGTCATAAGTCTCAAAAAGCTCCACAGTGCCAGCAATACTAGGGGTATTGGAGTATATACAAGGGAACTAATCGCTGCCCTACACAAACACTACCCCAAAGACACAATCATCCCCACAAGTTATACCCCTACAGAGGCAGGCGGAGATCTCATTCACTATCCCTATTTTGATCCGTTTTTTCCTAGTCTCAGTCGCAGTTATAAAATACCCACAATTGTCACTATCCACGACTTGATCCCGCTTAGATTTGCCACACATTTTCCTGTAGGTCTGCGTGGTAAGTTTAATTGGTTTTGGCAACGTCGGGCGCTGAGGCGTGCCCACCACATCATTACCGACTCAGAGAGTTCCAAGCGCGACATAATAAAGATTTTGGGGATAGAAAGTAATCTGATAAGTGTCATCCCCCTAGGCCCCAATCACACCCAGCATGTACCCGCTAATTTATCCAAAAAGATCGCCCAAAATTACGCACTCCCTCCCAAGTACATTCTCTATGTAGGTGATATCAATTGGAATAAGAATGTGGTGGGATTGATCAAAGCCTTTGCGAGCCTAAACCGTCGTGATCTCTCCTTAGTACTCGTAGGCAAAGTCTTTAGCGACAAGCCCAACATTCCTGAGTATCAAAGGATCGTCAAAGCAATCGCTGATTCAGGCAAAGTCGATCAGATTATTCAACTAGGGTATGTCCCTGGACATCACCTGAGTGTCATCTATACAGCCGCCACTCTCTACGTCCAACCTAGTTGGTATGAAGGATTCGGTCTGCCGATTCTCGAAGCAATGAAATTTGGCTGTCCCGTAGCCAGTAGTGACCGCGGGAGCTTGAAAGAGGTAGGGGGGAGGTCAGTGGCCTACTTTGATCCAGCCAAAAACATGACAGAGGTAATAGCTGAGCTCCTTGCTAGTTCCGCTAAACGGGAGGAGCTATCACTACTTGGACTAGCGAGAGCCAAAGACTTTACCTGGGAAAAAACCGCAAGAGCCACCCACGCCGTCTATGAACAAGTACTATCAGAGCATTCGTAACTCCCTCCTGATCGCCCTCGCCTGGTGGCTGGCCATCACGTGGTTTGGACAGTATCGCTTGGGTGTCTCTGGGGTCACGCCCACCTTTCCGTACTACAACTCACTCCTAGAAGAGGGGAGTGCAACCCAAGCGATCTGGGCCTACTTTGACGGGGCTCACTATCTCCACCTCGCCCAGTTTGGCTACGATGGTACAGGCGTGCAGGCCTTTTTCCCCGTCTACCCACTCCTGATCACTGCCGCACACACTGTCGGGATTCCCTACCTCGTAGCCGGACGCCTTATTAGTTTTGTCGCCCTCGTGGGATCACTCATATGTCTCATGTATCTCTTTGGCAAACGGTGGCGCGCAATTACCATGGTCCTCTTACTCTTTCCCACCAGTTTTTTCCTGGCGGCCATGTATACCGAGTCACTCTTTCTCTTTGAAATTCTGTTCTTTTTTGTTTTACTCAAACGGCAGAATTACTTGGTGGCCGCCCTAGTAGCCGGACTGGCCTCCGGCACGCGACTCGTGGGCATTTTCCTCTCCCTAAGTTTGTTGATCGATCTCTACGCTCACCGAAAATCAATAACTTATAACTCTCTCCTGATACCTATTTCCTATTTCCTGATTGCTAATTCCGGCTTCCTCGTCTACGTCCTCTACCTGTGGCATCGCTACGGCGATCCACTCATTTTCCTCCACGTCCAGTCGCTCTTTGGGGCGGAGCGCTCAAGCGGGGAGATTGTCTTACTGCCGCAAGTCTTGGTGCGCTACGCGCGCATGATTGTCACGGTTGACCCCTCTACCTGGTTGTACCAGCGGGTCTGGCTCGAGCTCGCGAGCTTCCTGGTGGCAGCTGTATTGTGGTGGCGTAACCGACGTTTTATCCCGCTTTCCCACTCTGCCTTTGTGGGCGCCTCGATTCTCTTACCCACGCTCTCAGGTACGCTCTCATCACTTCCGCGCTACCTATTGGTCCTCGCGCCTTTTCTATTTCCTCTCTCTCCTAAGTTGCGCTCACTTGCTCTCTATTTGTTTTTGTCTCTTCTCCTTTTGTGCTACTTGCTATCGCAATATGTCAGCGGCCAGTTTGTGGCATAATTTACTAATGTGGAAGTTAGCCGCGACTCTCATATTTCTGTTGGTATTTTTTCTCCGCTTTACCCATTTGGGTAGTTTCCCTTCAGGACTTACGAAAGACGAGTCCTACTATGGCTACGACGCCTACTCTATCCTCCAAACAGGGAGAGACATCTGGGGGGAATCGTATCCACTCATTTTCCGCTCAACCGGAGAATACAAACTCAATCTCACCTATCTCATCGTCCCTGCCATCAAAATCTTCGGACTGAGCGAACTGTCCGTCCGCTTACCCTCTGCCGTCTTTGGCTTGGGCACTCTAGTTGCACTCTTCCTGACTCTCCAGCACCTATTCAATATGCGCTATCTCTCACTGATCGCGACACTTATTTTTGCCCTCTCCCCCTGGGCATTTGGCATGAGCCGCCTGTTTTATGAGTCAAATGTCGGCCTCTTTTTCGTTGCCTGGGGTCTCTACGCTATCTTGACTGGTCGACTCATGTTCGCGGCAATCTTGCTAGCCCTCAGTAGCTACCTATACAATCCGTATCGGCTGATAGGCATGGGTATCTTGGGGATAGCTCTCTTGCTCTATAGCAAAGCAAGTCTCAAATCTCTCAAATATCTTGCGGTCTACCTCCTCATCCTCTTGCCCTTGATTATCGCAACTCCAAGTGGTGCCCTGACTCACCGCCTGAGCCAAGAGTGGCTCCTCAAGTCTAGGGACTATACATTGATCGCAGATGATATGCGCGCCAAGTGCCAGATCCATCTGGGGAGCGCCAAA
>CAZGNX010000013.1:0-2309 GCA_964527065.1 uncultured Pseudomonadales bacterium | reverse complement strand
CTTGCTGTGGCATGGTCACGACTTATGTCAGTCAACAAGTATGTCAAATTATTCCTCGTTGTCTGCTTGTGTGCACTCGCTCTATTCCAACAAATCAAATATCTTGCAACCTACGCCCTCGCGAGTCCCTCCCTCCCCCTCCTCTTTGCCTCAGATGTCAGAGAGATCTATACCTACCTAGCCGACAAACAAGATTATCGCTACATAGTCGACAAAAAGTTTCACGGCCCTATCACTGCGGCATTTTTCTGGCAGATAGAACCAGAGTATTTTCAAAAAAACATAATCTGGACAGATCCCGATCCGTGGGGGTTTGTGAATGCTTATCAACTAGGTACTATTCACTCACAGACTTACACGGTAGAGCAGTTGTTGTGCGAGAAACACAAGAAACCTAGTGAGTTGATCAAGGCAATAGTGCTTGATGATCCAGGTAAATATGCAGAGTATGCAGCACTACGTACTTACGATTATTCTAAAACTCTCACTCTTCACGTAGTTTACGATATCGACGAACTCTACCCACAAGTCCTTGCGCACTTTCCCTCAGATTTGTGCAAACTGTAATATAATATAGGTCAATTGGAGAATTTCGATAATGAAAACCTATGTCATTGTTCCTGTGTACAATGAAAGTAGATATTTAGGAAACTTTTTGGCCAAATTAACTAAGTTCACTAAGCGGGTGATAGTGGTCGATGATGGGTCAGTAGACCACTCTGGGGACATTGGTCGCTCATATGGGGTCACTACTCTTAGACACATTACTAACCTAGGCAAAGGCGCCTCACTCAAAACAGGTTGTGAGTATGCCTTTAATCATCTCAACGCCGATGCAGTCATCTTGATGGATGGTGACGATCAACACTCTCCCGATGATCTTCTCTGGTTTATGCGCGCGCTCAGCGATGGTGCCCATATCATTCACGGAGTCAGGACTATGGATGCTCGTATACCACTAACCAGACTTATCGGGAACAAGCTAGCTTCAATCATTATCAATCTCATCTTTCATCGCTATATCGCTGACATTCCAAGCGGATACAATGCTCTGACCAAACAAGCCTACCTGAGTATCGCTTGGAAGAGTAGTGGTTACGAGGTAGAAACAGAACTTGCGGTTCGCGTTGCCAGAAGCCAGCTGGAATATGTCGAGATCCCCATAAGTACCGTATACCATGGCAAAGAATATGGCTTTAATCTTCTGGACGCTTTGCTTATAATAACCAGAATACCAACTTGGATTTGGAGTTAAGCTATGCTTGGGATACAGATATTATCAATCGTCTTTATCTTCATCATGTTATATGTGATTCGTATCCACTACAAAAAGCGGGAACTCCCGGTAGAGGAAGCTAGCTTTTGGACAATTATCTTACTAACGGTAGGTACATTAGTCATCGTAGAGCAATCAGCCCAGTATATTCGCACACTTTTTTCAGTCACTAGACTCACAGATGTATTAGTTATCTTGGCACTTATGGGAGTCTTTATTACTCTCATTGAGAGTAGAATCCAAATCAATAAATTACGCAGCCAACTAGAGAAAATCGTGCGTGCAAAAGCGCTCAAATCATAACATGAAGCTGCCCAAGATTACCGTCATCACTCCTAGCTACAATCAGGCAAAATTTATCAAAGCTACGATCGATAGCGTCTTATCGCAGGATTATCCGTTCCTGGAATACTTAGTGTATGACGGTGGCAGTACAGATGGCACCCTCAAGATTCTCAAGAGCTATGGCAAACAGTTAAACTGGGTGAGCGAACAAGATCGTGGTCAAACCCACGCGATCAACAAAGGTCTGAAATCTTCCCACGGAGAGGTGCTCGCCTATCTCAATTCTGACGATATCTACCTGCCTGGAGCCTTGAGACAGGTAGGTGAGTACTATGCTCGATCCCAGGCGGATTGGATTACTGGTGATTGTCTGGTAATAGATGAGCGTGGAAGACCTAGTCGAGGTGGTTGGCTAATCCGAGTCTATAAACGACTATTAATGAGTCTCTACTCGCGCACTACTTTGATGATCGCCGATTCGATGCTCCCACAACCTTCCACCTTCTGGTCCAGGCGAGCTTTAGAGAAAGTCGGACTGTTGAACGAAAATTATCACTTTGTAATGGACTACGACTACTGGCTTAGACTCTCCAACTACTATCTCCCTCACGATCTCAAGGTTGCTCTCTCTGGATTTCGCGCCCAGCCAGATAGCAAAAGCGAAACCAAAAGAGATCAACTAATGGCGGAGGGTGATCGAGCCCTGATAAGTAATGGTGCCAAACCATGGCACCTCAGGTTACATTCT
>CAZGNX010000012.1:0-22497 GCA_964527065.1 uncultured Pseudomonadales bacterium | reverse complement strand
TCATGGATTTAGTCAACCAAATCAAGGCAAAGATCAAAGCACAATTTGGAGTCAATCTCGAGTTAGAAGTCATCTTGATTGGTCAAAACTAACAATCTCGGCTACAATCTCACTGCATGACAAGTTTTAAGATTATCGGAGGCACTCCACTCAAAGGCGCAATTCGTCTGGGTGGGGCCAAGAACGCGAGTTTCAAACTCATGATCGCCGCAGCCTGCGGGGAGGGGGAATCCCGCCTTCTCAACATGAGCAAGATTGGAGACGTGGAGGTAACCTATAAAACCCTTGAGTCAATTGGGATCAAGTGTAGTCGCCCTGGTGACAATACGGTCTACATCATGGGGGGTGAGCTGGGAGCCGACATAATTCCCAGCTTTACCGGTGAAAAGACGCGCGCAGCCACCCTCTTTGCGGGTCTCCTCCTCAACAAAAAGGGTAGAGCCATCATCCCCTTGCCTGGGGGTTGTTCCCTCGGTGACCGTCCCATTGAACGTCATCTGGATGGCTTCCGTGCCATGGGGGCCAAAGTGGTATGTACCGATGTTGGGATCGAGATGGAGGCACCCCACGGTCTGTATGGGGCGACCTACCGCTTTGATAAAAAATCTCATACAGGCACCGAGTCCCTCATTATTGCGGCTGTGTTAGCCAGTGGTAAAACGGTCATCCAAAATGCGGCGCTTGAGCCAGAGATCGATGACCTTATCGAGTTCCTGACCAAAATGGGTGCCAAAGTTAATCGAAAAAGTGATTCCATCGAAATTGTCGGAGTCAAACAGCTTCACGGTGCCACACATCACGTCATGTTTGACCGCAACGAGGCGGTCTCCTACGCCTGCATGGCCTACGCCACCAAAGGAGATATTATCGTTGAGGGAACCAAAACTAAACATATTAAGGCATTCCTCAAAGAAGTAGACAAAATTGGTGGCAAGTATGAGATTTCGGAGTATGGTATCCGCTTTTACTTTGACACACCTCTGCTAGCCTCAGACATAACAACCGCTCCTGAACCTGGTTTTATGACTGACTGGCAACCACTCTGGACAACAATGATGACGAGCGCTGCAGGCATTTCACACGTACAAGAATTCGTCCACAACAATCGTCTGGCTTTTACAAAGGAACTCAACGCCATGGGAGCCCAAATCGAACTTTATGACCCTAAGCTCAAAAACCCGGGAGAATCCTACCAATTCGCCTGGCCGGAGCGCGAGCACAATTTTCATGCCGCCAAAATCACGGGTCCCTCCATTTTACGAGGGACGAACATGACCGTCCCTGACCTGCGCGGTGGCGCCACTCTGGTGATGGCCGCCATCATGGCGAGAGGTGTGTCAGTAATTGATAACATCGAACTCATTGATCGCGGCTACGAAAAGTTTGACGAGCGCCTCCGCTGCCTGTCTGCAAACATCGAGAGAATCGACTAATCACTGTTTCCTACGATCCTGATATACTATATCTATGCTCAAGCACACGATCTCCATTCGTCACGCCTTCAAGGGGATCTGGGTGGCCGTCACTACCCAAACCAATCTCCGTATCCATTTCCTGATTGCCTCTGTCGTCGTGGCCGCCTCTGTACTTTGTCGAGTCTCCGCCGTCGAACTTCTCGTACTCGTACTCACGATTGGTCTAGTGATGGTTGCCGAGATGGTCAATACTGCTCTTGAGTTTCTGTCCAATGCTGTCACCCTCGAGGAAAACGTTTACATCAGACACGCCAAAGATGTGGGGGCAGGCGCTGTCCTCCTCTCGGCACTCTTTGCAGTCCTTGTTGGACTCATGATTTTTGTACCCAAACTACTATGAACAATCTCTTAGGCTTCCTCCTTTTTTCTTTTACTCTCAATGCGGCCCTCATTGTCCCCTTTATCAACCTGCTCTATAGTCTCAAATTCCAGCGCCCTGGCCGTGGAACGGCAGACTTTATGGGCACCGTCAACTCTGTCTTTAACAAACTGCACAAAAAGAAAACGGGCACCCCAGTGGGGGGAGGCCTCCTTATTATCGTTGTCACAACCATACTATTTACTTTTCTCAGCACCACATTGCGCCTGGTGGGGGCCGACATGCAAAGCGTTTACGATTATCAGGGCGAGATCAATGTCCTATTTGCCGCCTTCATCCTCTACGGACTCCTTGGGCTCTACGACGACGTCATCAAATTCTTTGGCAAAACCACGCACTTGGTCGGTATCTCCTGGCGGGTCAAACTCATGGCGCAGATTGTCATAGGACTAGGTATCGGGTGGTACCTCTTCCACAACCTAGGAATCAGCATCCTCAACATCCCGTATTTTGGCGTTATCGACCTGCAGTGGTTCTTTGTACCTCTTGCCGCCTTTATTATTGTCGCCTTCAGCAACGCGGTCAATGTCACAGATGGTCTAGATGGTCTAGCCGGGGGACTCCTCATGATCACGCTCTTTGCCCTTATTATCCTCTCAACCAGCATCCTCGACACCCCGATTACGCTCTTTATAGCCCTCTGGCTCGGAGGAATTTTGGCATTTCTCTACTTTAATACATACCCCGCACGTCTGACACTTGGGGATGTGGGCGCACTCTCTTTTGGCGCCACCCTGGCCGTGATCGGCTTGCTCCTAGGCAAGATTATTGCGGTTGCCATCATCGGCGGTCTATTTGTACTTGAGATCACCACCTCCTCTCTCCAGATGTTTGGCAAGCGTTTCTTGGGCAGACGACTCCTGCCACTCTCACCATTCCATCTTTGGCTTCAGTCAATTGGGTGGGAAGAGACCAAGATTGTCACCCGCGCCTGGCTCGGCGGGATTATTCTCGCTATGTTTGGCCTTTGGCTAGCCTTTTTGTAGCTATGGTAGAACGCCCTATCATTGTATTTGACTCAGGGAGGGGTGGCCAGAGTATTTATAGACCACTCAAAAAGGCCTTACCCGGCGCAAATATTCTCTACCTGGACGACCATGAACATTTTCCCTACGGTGACAAATCCTTGTCTTGGCTAACTCAGAGATTTCAAGAATTATCGCAGCTCTTTGCGTCACTTGATCCTCTCCTCATTGTGCTTGCCTGCAACACTGCTACCGTGAACGCAGTAGAGGTCTTACGTACAGAGCTAACGTGTCCTATTGTGGGGGTTGAGCCAGTGATTAAGCCGTTAGCCAAATACGATCGGGCACTCGCTCTCATGACTGCCGCTTCCGCGCGGGCGCCAAGAACTCTTGAGTTACTCAAGCAATATGGTAAACATATTGAGATCTATACACCATTGGGCCTGGCAGAAGCCATAGAGAACAACAATGATGTACAAGTGAAACAATCAATTCACGAGATCAAGAACATTGCTCAAAAGAAAAATATCCAAGCAATCGGACTATCATGTACCCACTATCCGCTTGTTATAACAGACTTTGTGCAAACCATGCCAGGGGTTACGTTTATCGATCCCTCTGAGGCAGTGGTTGAGCAAGTCCTGAGAGTGCTAAAATCAATCTAGTATGACTAGTTTTGCAGATGAGGTGAAAGGGAAGAAAGTCTTGGTCTTTGGTGTGGGTAAACAGGGTGGGGGATCTGGGGACGCAGCCTGGCTTACCAAGCAAGGCGCGAATGTCCGCCTCTGTGATAAAGATAGGGAACTATCGTTTGAGGGACAAACCAAAGAGCAAATTGAGTGGGCAGAAATGATCATCAAAAACCCAGGTGTTCCTGACGACCACGAGCTCATCCTCTACGCCAAGTCACGGCATGTACCAGTCTTCACCAGTATCGCCCTGGTCGTGCAATATTTTGCCGACAAAATTATCGGTGTGACCGGCACCCGCGGCAAGTCGACAACTTGCGCATTGATTACTGCGATGCTTGAGCGTGCCTTTCCTGGCCAAGTAATTCTGGGTGGCAATATCCCAGGCAGTTCCGGACTAGCCTTATTTGATGAGATCGTCAGCAAAAAATACGTTGTCCTTGAACTCTCTTCGTTTCAGCTCCACAATTTGCATGACCTGCAGGTTTCGCCCCACATCAGCGTCGTAACCAATCTCTATCCCGACCACCTCAACCGCTATCAGGACATGGCGAATTACCAGAAAGACAAAGAGGCGATCGTAGCGTACCAAAAACATCACGATCTCACGCTCTATAACAGAGACAATCAGGGTGCCCATACCATTAGTCTCTCCTCAACAGGTGTTGTAAGGGGTTATTCCGCTTCTGAGGTTGCTGATTGGCAAACGTCGCTTGTTGGCTGTCACAATCGTGAAAATATTGCTGGAATGTGGGCAGTGGGCAAGGCGCTTGGGATTAGCAAAGACGTATGTCAAGTAGTGGTACAACACTTCTCTGGCCTCCCTCACCGCCTAGAATTGATAAGGGAGGTTAAAGGTGTGACTTTTATCAACGATACAACCGCCACTACCCCAACGGCCACCATCAAGGCATTACAAGCCTTTTCAAAACCCATCGTGTGGATTGTGGGCGGCGATACTAAAAATCTGCCATTCGATGACTTGCTAACGGAAATTAAAAGTAACCCACATCTCAAGAAAATTGTCATTCTTGGCTCAAAAAACATTCCCGACTTTGTCAGCAGTCTCAAACAACTTGCCAGTGCCAAAATAATTGGACAGGTATCATCCATGAGTGATGCAGTTGCCCTTGCCATGCAACATGCTGAGTCTGGTGAAGTGGTTTTACTCTCACCCGGATTCAGCTCATTCGACCTCTTTCAAAACGAGTTTGACCGGGGGAAACAGTTTAACGCTGTCGTCAAGAGTTTATGAAAAAGATCCAATTCTCCCTTGCTGCCAGGGTTATTATTATGACCATTATCCTCTTAGGTTTTGGTCTTATTATGATATACAGTGCGTCTGTGGCTGAAGGGGCGCGTGACTTTGGTAACAAATGGTACTTTGTAATTCGTCAGCTCAAATGGGCAGGCGTGGGCATCCTGGGCATGTTCATTGTCAGCCTCATCCCTCCTTCATTCTGGGCCAAGGTCGCCCCAATACTACTTGCTTTTGGACTCCTTTTGCTTCTGCTTGTGGCGATCCCCGGCATAGGTACCAAGGTGCAAGGTGCAAGGCGCTGGCTCGTCTTACCTGGATTCACCCTTCAGCCAGCCGAACTCATCAAGTTTGTTGAGATCGTCTACCTCTCCACTTGGCTCAATGTCCGCCAAATTGGACTCCTCCAGTTTGGCTTTTTTATCACCTTACTCGCTGGACTCATCATGCTCCAACCTGATATGGGGACGACTCTTGTGGTTACACTCATTGCACTTAGCATGTATTTTCTCTCAGGTTACCCCGTCAAAAATTTGTTGATGATGGGGGGAATTGGGGCTGTTGTGGGAATCATTCTCATCTTGGCAGCGCCCTATCGCTTAGAGCGTGTTAAAACCTTTGTTGATCCCTTGCATGACACCCAGGGGAGTTCCTACCACATACGCCAAGTCCTACTCTCACTCGGCTCAGGTGGTATTTCGGGTCTCGGCATTGGTCGCTCCAGACAAAAATATGCCTATCTACCTGAGGCCACAACCGACTCTATATTTGCAGTAGTGGGAGAAGAACTAGGCTTTATCGGTGGAGTCGTGCTCGTCTTAGCTTTTATTTACTATCTCTCATTGATTTTCAAAGTTGCAACGTCAGCCCGTGACAAATTTAGCTCCAGCTTAGTAGCTGGAGTTGGTGCGTGGATTGGCCTCCAAGTCTGTCTCAATCTCTCGGCCATGGTCGCACTTACCCCGCTCACAGGCGTTCCACTGCCCCTTGTTTCCTACGGCGGATCGGCGCTCGTCACCATGCTTGGAGGTATTGGCCTCGTCCTCTCAGTCGCGCGCTCACAGAGATAACTCCCTCTCTTGCTATAATCAAGTTATGAAAACGATCGTGCTCACTGGAGGACACCACAACTCTGCCCTCGTGGTCGCCCAAGAACTTGTCAAACGGGGATACAAGGTAGCATGGTTTGGTCACCGCTTTGCCACCCAAAGCGATCAGCATGACTCCGCGGAATACCTCGAGGTCTCGGAGTCAAATATCCCATTCTATGAGTTGTATGCAGGCAAGTTAAGTTCGCCCCTGCGACTAGGCGAACTACTCAAGATCCCCGTGGGCCTACTGCACGCCCTGTGGCTCCTGCGCAAATTGCGCCCAAATGCAGTCGTCTCATTTGGCAGCTACCTCGGCGCCGCCACAGCGTTCGCCGCATTCTTGCTACGTATACCAGTCTATCTCCATGAGCAATCCATTATCGCAGGCAAAGCAAACCTCTTAGCCGCGCGCTGGGCGCAAAAGATTTACTTAACCTGGAATGCTTCACGTCGGTATTTCTTGTCCAACCAAACCGAAGTAGTTGGTCTCCCCCTACGACCTGGTTTACTCCGCACCTCTTTCAATAAACTTTTTCAAAACTCTCGTCCAACAATCTTGATTCTTGGGGGTAAACAGGGCTCACACGTCATCAACCAAGAGATCTTTAGCACGCTCAGTATTCTGACCAAAAAATACAACATTCTTCACCAAACAGGGACAAATACTGTGACTGGTGATTACGGTACCAGTCTCAAATTCTCTAGTGCTCACTACCGACCATACGGCTATATTAGTCAAGACGAGATTGGGAGATTCTACGCTAATGCAAATCTCGTCATTTCCCGCGCCGGTGCCCACACGTCATACGAATTAGCAATCCTTGGCAAAAGAGCCATCCTGATCCCTTTTGAATATACAACGGGCACCGAACAGCTTGAGCATGCCCGTCTCTTAAGCGCCGCTGGCATCGCTACGCTACTGCGTGAAAAAGATCTCACGAAAAAGACTCTTCTCTCTGCCATAAAACATTCTCTCCAATTGCCCCCACCCACCCCCCTTTCTCTCCCTAGAGATGCCACCAAACTGATGGTAGATAGTCTGACTTCTAATCTTTAATTTCATCATTATGGATACCGCGCCCGTATTTCAGCCTACAAAATCCAAATACCTCGTACTCACAAAAGATTTGCTCCTGCCTGCCTTCATATGTCTAGGAGTCCTCTCACTCGTCTATCTACTCCTCTATTCCTCAGTTTTCCAAATTACATCACTCTCTTGCTCGCTAGACTTTGAGCCATGTCGCTCACCGCTCGTGCTTGCAGATCTTGCCAAACTCAAAGGTCAAAATATTTTTTTACTGAATAAACAAGCTATTACCGACCGTCTTGAATCAGCTGATTTTACGATCGCCGAGGCGACTATAAAGCGGCAACTACCCGGTCAAATCATTGTCGAACTCGAATCAATCTATCCCACAGTCGCCCTCCGAATCAAAGATCAACTCTCCTGGGCTGTCTTTGACCAAGAACTACAACTCATTGCTGTCAGGTCAATCGATCCCAACGTACCAACCCTCATAATTACGACCCCCCTCACTCTCGTTATAGGTCAGGAGCCAGCCGAAGAGACCATTATCCATGCCCTCCAACTGACAAAACGATTGGGGGATGAACTCTTCAATTTCAAGTCACTTGAGCTGTTAGATCAGGATACTCTCGAGCTTACCTTGTCGGATGGCACGATCGCACTCCTCTCTCCAAACAAAGATGAGAGCGAACAAATAAGTGTCTTGCAGGCAATTCTCTCGGGCGGTACAATGATGGATGAGGGGCGGATTATAGATATTCGTTTTTCTCAACCCGTACTGCGTCCCTAAACCATGCTAAGATCAAGCCTATGCAAAAGATCACCCAACTATCTGTTGTTGACCTAGGTTCTTCCAAAATTACTTGTGTTATCGCAACGCGCGGACAAGAAGAGTCCTCGCTACGCGTTGTAGGCGTGGCGAGCATGGAGAGTCGTGGCATCCGCAAGAGTCAAATTGTTGATATCGAGGATGCTATTGAGGCTGCAACTGGGGCGGTTGAATCCGCTGAACGCATGGCAGGACTCTCCATCAAAGATGCGACCATTTCCGTCTCTGGCATACACATCGAATCACTCAATTCAAAAGGTCTCGTGGCAGTCCAGGATCATGGTGGTGAAATTACTCAGGATGATGTCCTGCGGGTAGTCGAAGCCGCCAAAGCGGTCCCACTTCCTCCCGCTCGCGAGATTCTCCACGTCATTCCCCGCTATTTTCTTGTTGACAACCAAGAGGGTATCAAAGATCCAGTCGGCATGTCCGGTGTCCGCTTGGAAGCCGAGGCGCACCTTATCACAGGCTCCTCAGTCAACCTCAAAAACCTAAGCAAAGTCATGAGTGAGATCGGGATCGACACGGCAGGAGTCACCTTTGCTGGATTAGCTTCCTCTGCCAGCACCTTGACGGAAACCGAGAAGGAACTTGGCGTGATTATGGTCGATATTGGGGGTGGAACAACTAGCCTTTGTGTATATTTAGAGGGCGCGCTCTCATATTCTAGTGTTATCCCAATCGGTGCCAAAAACATCACCAACGACATTGCAATAGGCCTACGCGTCTCGCTAAACTCGGCGGAGGTAATCAAGCGCAACTTGGCCCCCGACGAACATGCAACCAAAGTACTTGACCCCAAAAACGTTAGCAGCAAAAAACAAGCCGACGAAATAGATTTGCACAAATTGGGACTCAAAGACGCGCCACGCAAAATCTCCC
The DNA here is from genome assembly GCA_964527065.1 of uncultured Pseudomonadales bacterium. Classification (GTDB taxonomy): domain Bacteria; phylum Patescibacteriota; class Microgenomatia; order UBA1400; family UBA12108; genus CAJAUT01. The sequence goes on along the minus strand of CAZGNX010000012.1, from coordinate 13,902 downwards.
GCAAAGCCGTCGTGGAGGGTATCGTCCGTCCGCGTGTCAGCGAAATTTTTGAACTCATCAAAGCCGATCTCATCAAAGCTGGAATGGGTGGCAACACTCCCGCAGGACTCGTACTTACAGGAGGCGGTGCACTTACTTACGATATCTCAACCACTGCACGCAAAGTGCTCAATATGCAAGCACGCGTTGCCCTCCCTAGCGGTCTCACGGGCTTGACTGACGAAATCAAAACTCCCGAATACGCAACTGCCGCAGGCCTACTACTGCTGGCTCAGCAGAGTGAGGTGCGTCCCACAAATCCCAAGTTTAAACTACCCAATTTTAGCAATATCTTCTCGCCTTCCCACTCGCTCAAAAAAGTGCTAAACTTCATCAAGAGTTTTTTGCCCTGAGCCCGCCCAAGGGTCTGCCCTAAATTCTAGACCTGCCCAAAGTCTGTATGTTAAGATGTTAACTCTATGGGTCTAGTCAAGCCAGATTTAAACGCAGTAGCCAAAATCAAAGTGATCGGGATAGGTGGTGGCGGTAACAACGCCGTCGCCTCAATGGTGACAACCGGCAAGATCAAAGGGGTCGAGTTTGTCTCGATCAATACCGACTCACAAGCACTCCTCAACAACCCAGCCAGTGTCAAACTCCAAATCGGAGAAAATTTAACCAAAGGTTTGGGTAGTGGGGCAGATCCAGACGTCGGGCGACAAGCCGCCGAAGAATCGCGGGAAAAAATCAAGGAACTGCTTGTGGATACCGATATGGTCTTTATCACAGCCGGCATGGGTGGAGGCACAGGAACAGGGGGTGCTCCCGTAATTGCCGAGCTCGCCAAAGAAGCCGGCGCTCTCACTGTCGCCGTTGTCACCAAACCTTTTGCATTTGAGGGCATTCGTCGCATGAGTGTTGCAGACGATGGGATAGAAGAACTCAAAGACAAAGTCGACACGCTCATCATAATCCCCAACCAGAAACTCATGGACGTGGTGGACAAAAAGATGACACTACAGGAGGCCTTCCGCGTCGCCGACTCGGTACTTGGTCAGGGTGTCCAAGGTATTTCTGATCTCATTACAGTGGCTGGACTCATCAACGTCGACTTTGCCGATGTGCGCGCCATCATGACTGACGCTGGTACCGCACTCATGGGAGTTGGGATGGGCACAGGCGAGAACCGCGCTCAGATGGCTGCCCGCACCGCAATCTCAAGCCCACTACTTGAAGTCAAGATCGATGGTGCCCGCGGTATCTTATTCAATATTACCGGTGGCCCGAGCCTTACCATGACCGAGGTGTCGGAGGCCGCCCAGATGATCTCGACGCACGCCGACCCAGACGCTAATATTATTTTTGGGGCGACCATAGACGAAGCAATGGGTGACCAAATCAAGATTTCCGTGATCGCCACGGGCTTTGAGAATAACCGGGGTGGATTTACCGGCTTGCAAGGTATCGGACAGACCGCTACCGTGCAGTATGACGACCCCACCCAAGATGATACTGATGATGATTCGGACGATAGCTCTCAGCCACCCAAACCACCCCAAGAGGACTCTTCTGACCCGCTCGACATCCCCGCCTTCCTACGCCAGCAATAAGCTACTCAAGTGTTTTCACACTATAACTAATCTGGCGGTCTGGCATAGTGACGACAGCCTTCTCACCGACTTTTTTGCCAAGTAGTGCCTTACCAATTGGTGACTCAAGCGACAGCACTCCCTTTTTCGGATCTGACTCCTGCGTGCCCACAAGGGTATAAATATACTCTTTGCCGTCGAGCTCGACAGTGACGACACTGCCAAACCCAATAGTGCCATCCCTCCTGGGCTCCACCACCTGACCGTATTTAATGTGGAAATCGAGCCTGCGGAGCTCCCGGTCCACATTTCCTAGTTCAAACTTGGCGGAGGTATAGGCGCCGTTTTCCGAGAGGTCCCCCATCTCCCTCGCCCGCTGGAGTGAGACAAGCACAATCTCACGTTTGGTGAGCAACTCAGCTCGCCGTACCTTGAGACGTTCGTATCCTGCCTTCGTAAAAGGGATTTTGTCCGGTTGCTTCAGGTGTCTCACAATTGCACGCTTAGTCATGTGCATATCATACATGTATAATGTCCACATGACCAAAACTCGTTTAAAAGTCGACAAATTCGAAGGCGCACTCAACCATGCGATGCATGAAGAAGAGGTGCTATCGTATTGGGATGATATCAAGGCATTTGAGCGATCGGTCAAGGAGCGTCCAGAGAAAAAGCCTTACGTTTTTTACGATGGTCCTCCCTTTGCCACCGGCCTCCCCCACTACGGCCATCTCTTGGCTAGTACCGCCAAAGACGTGGTGCCCAGGTACTGGACAATGCGCGGCTACCGGGTCGAGCGTACTTGGGGATGGGATTGCCATGGGATTCCGATCGAGAACATGATCGAGGGGGAGCTGGGTCTCAAAGGAGGCAAAAAAGGGATTGAGACCTATGGGATCGACAAATTCAACGCAGCCTGTCGTGCAGAGATTCTGCGATATGACAAACAGTGGCAGGTAACTATCCGTCGCTTGGGGCGCTGGGTAGACTTTGAGAACAGCTACAAAACCATGGATAAAACGTTCATGGAATCGGTCTGGTGGGCTTTTAGCCAACTCTACAAAAAAGATTTAGTTTATCAAGGCCGCAAAGTAGTGCTGTACTGTCCGCGCTGCTCAACGCCGCTCTCCAACTTTGAGATCGCCATGGACAACAGCTACAAAGATGTCGAGTCTCACTCGGTCTACGTCAAATTTCGTGTTAAGGGTACCAAAGACGAATATTATGTCGCCTGGACCACCACTCCCTGGACCCTGCCGGGCAACGTCGGTCTCGCTGTCCACCCAAGTGCAGATTACGTCCAAGTTGAATCAAACGGTGAAAAACTATGGTTCGCCAAGGATTTAGCTCCCAAAAAACTCAAAATTCTCACAACTGTCAAAGGTAGCGAGCTCGTTGGTCTCACCTACGAACCACTATTCAACTACCTCCCCGTAGGAGAACAAAAATCCTACGTGGTGGTCGCGGCCGACTTTGTCACCCTGGACGAGGGTACTGGCATCGTCCACACCGCAGCCATCTACGGCGAGGACGACTATGTCTTGTCGGTCAAAGAGGGTTTGCCCACCATTCCCATGCTCGACGACCAAGGCAAATTCTTGGATTATGTTACCCCACTCGCCGGCCAGTATTATTTGAAAACTCAAGAATGGATTATCAATAGTTTAATGGAAAATGGTTTAATGTTTAAATCTACCACAACTACCCACTCCTATCCCTTCTGCTACCGCTGTGGCACCGCGCTCTACTACAACGCCATCCCCGCGTGGTTTATCAATATCCAAAAAATCAAAAAGGATCTAACCAAGCAAAATGAAGACATTAACTGGTATCCCTCATTTCTCAAGCATGGTCGCTTTGGTAAGGGGCTCGAGACCGCGCCCGATTGGAACATCTCTCGCTCCAGGTACTGGGGTACACCTATGCCGATTTGGGTGGGGGAGAAGAGTGGCAAAATTCGTATAATTGGCTCCCTAGAAGAATTGCACCGTTACTCCGTTACCCCCCTACCTCAGCTCAATGACATCCACCGCGAATTTATTGATAACATTACACTCTACGTAGACGATGCCAAAACCGAGATTGGCCACCGTATTCCTGACGTCTTTGATTGCTGGATCGAGTCCGGCAGTATGCCCTTTGCTTCCCAGCATTACCCCTTCGATGGCAAAGAAGTCTTTGATTCCCGCTATCCGGCCCAGTACATTGTCGAGTACATCGCCCAGACTCGCGCTTGGTTCTACACCCTGCACGTCATGTCGGTCGCTCTTTTTGGCAAACCGGCCTTTGAAAATGCGGTCACCACCGGTACTATCCTCGCCGAGGACGGCTCTAAGATGAGCAAGTCCAAAAAGAATTATCCTGATCCCCACGTGTTGATCGACAAGTACGGGGTGGACTCGCTCCGTCTCTATATGATGAGCTCGGTGGTGATGAAGGCGGATAACTTAAGTTTTTCGGAGTCCAGTGTCGACGATATCCGCAAAAATGTCATGAACATTTGGTGGAATATTTTTGCCTTTTATAAGATGCTGGACGTCAAAAATACCGAACTACCTGCCAAGGTCGCGCATCCTCTAGATAGATGGCTACTCTCCAAAATCGAAGGTTTGACCGAGACGGTGACTAAATTCATGGATGCTTACGACGTGGTCTCTGCCTCTCGCCCTCTCATGGCCTTTGCCAAAGACTTTTCGACATGGTATCTCCGTCTCTCTCGTGATCGATTACGCACCAGTACAGAAAGTCAGGCAGTTCTAGGGTATGCGCTCAAACGCTACTGTCTCCTCATGGCACCCTTTGCACCGTTTATGTCTGAGCGCATCTACCAGAATCTCCCACACAATCTCGATAGTGTCCATCTCGAACTATGGCCAGAGTTCAATAAAACATCAATCGACACAAACCTCGAAACGCAAATGGCATTGGTCCAAAAAATCGTCGAACGCGGCCACGCAGCCAGGAAAGACGCGGGTATCCGTCTGCGCCAACCCCTCTCCTCACTCACGATAGCAGAAGAGCTCACGAGCGAACTTAATGATATTTTAAAGGACGAGCTCAACGTAAAAACTGTACAAAGAGGCACAAGTTTCTCGCTCGACACAGTATTAACTCTCGACCTAGAAGCAGAGGGCCAGGCGCGAGACATCATGCGTGACATCCAAGGCGCGCGCAAAAAACTGGGGCTCGCGCCAGCAGACGCCGTCACGGTCGAGCTCCCTGATTGGCCTGAGAGTTGGACAGGGCATATCAAGCAAAAAGTAAACGCACAAGCGCTAGTCAAAGGTGAGATGCTCAAAGTTGTTAAACTATGAAATGGGTGAGTAGTAGCTGGCTAACTTTATACTATCTCCTCGCAGCAGTCTTGAGCTTAGTAGTCCTCTCAAGTATCTCTCCCGAACGCGTCGCCCAGCAGGCAGTCATGTTCGGCCTCGGCCTGGTTCTCATACTGTATGTGGGCAGTCAAGACGCGGCCGTCTACAAAACTTTTGCTCCCATTGGGTACCTCATCTCTATTGTCCTTTTGATTGCCACTTTTGTTTTTGGCTTCTCTGTTCGGGGTTCCACTCGCTGGATCCCCTTGGGCAGTTTTCAACTACAAGCTGGAGAGTTCGCCAAGCCGCTGCTCGTACTTGCGTTTGCCTATTTCCTCAAACGATTCCCGCCCCGCACCCTCAAAAACGTGCTTATCAATAGCGTCCTCTTTGCTATTCCCGTTATGCTCATATTTGCTCAGCCGGATCTAGGTACTGCTCTCGTTGTGAGTTCCATTTGGCTGGCTCAAATCTTTGTGGCAGGTGTCTCGTATTGGATAATCGGGGCAGCGGTAGCAGCCGGTCTCGTATTCGCCGAGTATGTGCCCAGATTCCTCCATGATTACCAACTCAGACGCCTTGAGACCTTTATCGATCCTGCGACTGACCCCCTCGGCGCGGGTTACAACGTCATCCAGTCCATCATTGCGGTAGGATCGGGCGGGATCCTGGGCAAAGGACTCGGGCACGGCACCCAGTCACATCTACGCTTCCTCCCCGAGCGCCATACCGATTTTATTTTTGCCTCCCTGGCCGAAGAGCTTGGACTGATCGGAAGCTTTCTCGTTATTTTTTGCTTAGGAGGCTTGCTCTATCGGCTCTTAACGCTCGCCACCCGCACGCGCAGCCCAAGCTCCCGTTTGATCTATGTGGGTATCTTTAGCTATCTCAGTTTCCAGACCTTTGTCAATATTGGCATGAACATTGGGCTTGCCCCCGTGACCGGAGTGACTCTACCTCTCATCTCGTATGGCGGCAGCTCCATTTTGGCGACCGCCATCACGCTTGGTATTGCCGCCTCACTCGCCAGATCGGACAAAGCCAATACCTTGATAGAAATACGCTAGATAGGGTATAATCCGAGAGTTATGAAATACGCAGTCATCAAAAATGGGGGCCATCAATACAAAGTGACCGTTGGTCAGGTCCTGAATGTCGAAAAACTCAACTCTGAAAGCCTGCCTGCGCAGGCAGGTAAGACCGTAACCTTTGGAGAGGTACTACTGGTAGTCGACGGTGACCAGGTCGAGCTAGGCATGCCTACCATAGATGGCATGACAGTCTCAGCCGAGGTCGTGTCAGAGGTCAAAGGCGAGAAAATCGAAGTGTTCAAATACAAATCCAAGTCCCGCTATCGCAAACACACTGGACACCGCCAAAAATATACTCAGGTTAAAATTACCGCGATCGGTGGCAAGGGTGCACCCTCGGAGTCAAAAGCTAAACCAAAAACAGTCAAAGCGGCTAAGCCGGCAGATAAAAAAGCTCCAACTAAGAAACCTCTCGCCAAAAAAGTCAAAAAATAACCAATTCCCCAATTGGTTTAATGGTGCATTGGTATAATGCTTCAATATGTCCCTATTTTATTTCTTCCTCGGCAATACGCCGCAACTCTCTCTCCTTGAGCTCAGCGCCCTCTATCCTGGTGACTTTACGCTCGTAGACACATCGATCGCCAGTTTTGCAGGCGAGTTGGATCTCTCCACACTTGTGCGCTTAGGTGGTACACGCAAAGTCGCAGAGGTACTTACTATCGTCTCACCCAAACAACTCGATTCCGAGTTAGCCAAGCTCATGACTACTGATCCTGCCAAAAATATTGCAGTGACGGATTACAAATCCGGGGCAACCGTCGATCTCAAAAAGCTCAAAAAGGAGGTAACCACTACCCGCTCCATCCGCTTGGTTAGCATGGAGACTAAGGAGCATGAGCTCCTCATGCTCGACCGACAACACGTCACGGAGTTTAACCTCGTCCCACAGGGGGGCGATATAGCCATCGCCAAAACTGTCTGGATACACAATGCGCAAGACTGGGTCTCTCGCGACCGCCGCAAGCCTTACCGCGATATCAAGCGCGGCATGCTCCCCCCCAAACTAGCGCGCATCATGGTCAACCTAGCTACGCTGGGGAGGAAGGGACTCACGCTCGCCGATCCCTTTTGCGGCACCGGCACTATCTTGACGGAGGCCATGAGCGTCGGGTGCCAAGTAATCGGGGCGGACAATAGCCCTGAAGCGGTGAAAGGAGCCGCCACCAACTGTGCCTGGATCGCCTCTACCCCTGGGTCAATTGGCGTCAAATTTGAGGTACTTGTCGCCGATGCTACCCATTTTGGCGAGCAAGTCAAGTCGGCGGATGTGATCGTCACCGAGCCCTATATGGGACCACTCTTGGACGAGCGTAATCCCTCTAGCCTTGATCGCATTAAGAATGTGGCCAAAGGCCTCGACAAACTCTACCGCGGTGCACTCAAGTCCTGGTACAAGGTCCTACCCCAGGACGGAAGAGTCGTAATGTCGATCCCCAGTTTTCACGTCTATAACCGGATTATTCCAACTATTTCCATTGACACGCTCGTGACGCTCGGCTACAATCACCTCGCAACCGTTCCCTACAGCAAACCAGGGGCCGCAGTTGTCAGAAATATTACAATATTAGAAAAAAAATAAATTCCATTTTGTTTGTAAATTGGAATTTGTAAATTGATTATTACTCCGAAGGAGTTTATATGTCCCACGTCAAAGCCGGAGGAGCCACACGACAGGGTAATAATCGCGCCGGTAAACGCCGCGGAGTCAAGAAGTTTGGTGGCGAAATGGTCAAGGTAGGCCAAATCATCATCCGTCAGGTCGGCACCCGTACGCACGCTGGTGCTGGCGTTGGCGTTGGACGCGATTACACCCTGTTTGCCACAACCGCCGGCAAGGTCAAGTTTTTCACCCGCCTCGGCAAGGCCTTCGTGGCAGTTAAGTAGTCTTTGTCTCAGTTTGCTCTCTTTTCACGCACAGCTTTACATGCTAACGTTGAGGCATGGTCAACCAAAAAGACATTCACGAACTAGAGATCGATCTGGTACAGCCCAATCCACTCCAACCGCGTGGTACCATCCTCCCGGCCTCCGTCGCCGATCTCGTTGAGTCCATCAAGGAGCATGGCATCTTAGAGCCACTCGTCATCGCCCACACCCCGGCGGGATACCAGATCATTGCCGGTGAGCGTCGCTGGCGCGCCAGTAAGATCTTGGGACTCAAGGTAGTGCCAGTCGTGATCAAAGAGACGACCCCCAAAGGCATGCTCGAGATGGCGATAGTCGAGAACGTCCAGCGCACAGACCTCAACCCGATCGAGCGTGGCAAGGCATTTATCCGCCTCATGGATGAGTTTGGGCTAGGGAATGCCGACATAGCCAAACGCGTCGCCAAGTCGCCAGCCTATGTGAGTAACACCCTCAAACTGCTCGAACTCCCAGACGCCCTCAAGGACGGCCTAATCGGCGGCCTCATCACCGAGGGACATGCGAGAGCACTCGCCGCCATAGATGACACGCGCTTAATGATCGAGGCTTATAAGCTCGTGCTAAAGGAAGGAGCGAGCGTGCGCCGAGCCGAGGAGATTGCCAGGCGTCTTAAAAAAGATTTTAACGAGAAACCCAATCAAAGTGGGGGCCGGCCAAACTTGATCATGAACGATGCCACAACCGCGATTCAGAAGAAGCTCGTGGCCGCCCTCGGTGAGCATTCAAGTGTCAAACTGACCCGCTCTAAACGTGAAACCAAAATCTTGATCAAATTGAAGGGCAGTCCGCAAGAAACCGACGCCGCCCTCGCCAAAATCCTCAAAATTACGTAAGCTGTGGACGATGCTGGGATCGAACCAGCGACCTTACGAATGTGAATCGTATGCTCTAACCAGCTGAGCTAATCGTCCTCTTGCCTTATTTTACCACGCGCTGTAGAGTTATCTCATGTTTATTTTGCGCAATCTTTGGCTCTTTTTTCTAGATTTCCTCGAAACTATCGTGGTCTCCCTCGCCATCTTTGCAGTCGTCTATATCTTCCTCTTTCAGCCCCACCAGGTAGACGGCAAGTCCATGGAGCCCAACTTCCAGAATGGCGAATATATCTTGACGGACAAAGTGTCATATCGCATCCATCCACCCAAACGGGGCGATGTCGTCGTGTTTCACTCACCTCAAGATGAACGCGTCGACTTTATCAAGCGTATAGTGGGCGTACCAGGCGATACGCTCAAGATCAGTGGCGGACATCTCTATCTCAACGATCTCAAGCTAGAGGAAGAGTATATTAACGATCCCGGCCAGGTCCTCTCAGGTCGCTTCATGCGCGAAGGGCAGTCAATTGAGGTCCCTCCAGGTCAATATATAGTCATGGGCGATAACCGTCTCCATTCTTCTGACTCAAGAGAGTGGGGTCTTGTAAACCTCAAAGGCATTGTTGGTCGTGCCTTCTTCCGCTACTGGCCGATTGCCGAGTTTGGTGTCGTCGAGACCGCCGAGGCCGAGCTGACGATGGGCTCAGTCAAGGGTGCCATTAATGCGCTTGATTCGCGCTAGAATAACTTCATGCACTATTCTCTCACTCGTGCGACACTATGGAACCTCGCTGGCTATCTCTACCTCATCGTCGCGAGCCTGATCGCCACCCCAATCCTTGTCCAAAGCCTTGGTCTTGCAGTGTTTGCTAAGTACAGCTTGGTTGTCGCGGCCCTTGCCCTCGTTTCCTCTCTCGATTTGGGCCTACCCCAAGCCGTAGTCCGCGCCCTCGCACGTACTCGCGCGCAAGCATCTAGAGAGACATTGTGGGCTACCTCGAGTCTGCTCTTTATCTTTACCGGGCTTTTGGCAGGACTCTTGGCTGCCACCACTGCTTACTACCTCCACATACGCTATGATGCTCTCCCGGTGATCTTTGCGCTAGTACTAATGAATAATCTGGTGAGCCACTACGCCACACTGCCTCAAGCTGAGGGACACTTTGGCTATTTCAACGCCAAGACTTTTATCGTCGGTACGGCCAATACCCTTGTGGCAGCATTTTTGGCCTCAGTAGGGCAGGGGATAAGCGTGATTCTCTCTTCTCAGTTACTTTTTTACCTGTTTACTTTGTTACCTTTAGTTTACTTTTCCCTCAAATTCTTCCCTCATCCCTGGTTGGGTAAACCTTCATGGTCAATTGCGAAGTCACTCCTCACTTTTGGTCTCAAGAATCAAGCAGGCAAAATAGTTGGACAAGTCCAGGCACAATATAGTAAATACTTGTTGGTATCCCTCTCTCCGCTGAGTCTCTCCGCCTACGTCATCGCCCAGGGATTAGTACAAAAACTAGCCGGCGCAGTGGTCCAGCTCGCGAGCGCTATCTACCCCGCCACTACTCGCTCCAATATTACTCAAGTGTATTACCGACTACAGTTGGGACTATTTGGTTGTGGACTACTGGGTATACTCGCCTTTTATCTTTTCGGTATGCCCTTTCTAATCTGGTGGTTACACAATCCTGAGCTCATAGTAATCGTTAATTCGATTTTGCGCGTCTTGACTCTCTATTTCGCTGTCCTTATCCTCACTCCCCTGGCTAGCATCGTGCTCGACGGTCATGGCCGCCCCGAGCTCACCTCGCTATTTGCATTTATCACAACAAGCATGGAGATAACGCTCTCCCTACTCCTCTTCCCCCGCTACGTCCTCTTCGCTCCAGTCTACGCCTCTATTATCGCAGTTACCCTCACAACCCCTGTACTCCTCTACATCACTCACCGAGTGTTACAATCAAGATCATGATATACGGCTCAATTCCCGCTGGTGGTCTTGGCACCCGCCTCCAACCCATTGGCTTCTCCAAAGAGCTGGCACCAGTTGCAGGCCGTGCTGTGATCGAATATTTGATCGAGCGCATGCTTCTGGCTGGGGTCGACAAGATCTTTATCAACACTGCCGAAGATAAAACCGATCTGATCCGTTACCTATCAGCCAAATCACCCTACAAGAAAAATCTAATCTTTATGGTTCGCCCCCGCAATGGACTCCTCGACGGCATTGTCATGCCACAGCAATTCCTGTGGGACGAAGACGAGCTCTACTTTGGCCTCCCCGACACCATTTGGTATCCCAAAGACGGCTTTGCACAAGTCCGGGACATGAAAGGTGAGTTGGTGCTAGGGCTTTTTGATACCGGCACGCCAGAAAAGTTTGACTCTGTGGTGGTGGGCAAAAAGGGGAGGATCCAGTCAATCGAAGTCAAGGTGGCGAATCCTAAAAGCAAATGGACTTGGGCGATCGGCAAGCTCAGCGTCCGCGTCGCCCGTGCACTCAAGCCCGATTCCTTATTTGGTGTCTCCTTGCACCATTACGCCACAGCTCACCCGGCCTACGCAGTCGAGCTCACCGGCTCCAACTGTCTCGATATTGGCATTCCAGATGACTATGCCCGCGCCGAAACATTTGTCAATCTACATGAAACAAAATAACCATCACTACCATAATTCGAATTATAGTAGTAAATCCGAGGGACCTTTTGTTTCCATTCTAATACCCAGCTTTAACAGAGCCACATATCTGGGAGCCGCCCTCGACTCTGCACTTTCACAGACGTATAAAAATATCGAGATTATCGTCCACGACGATGCCAGTACCGATGGAACTCCCGACCTTCTTGCCAAATACCACGATCGTCGTCTGCGCATCATTCGTACCGAGGATAATCACGACATGCTCGGCGGCTGGAACTACATTGTGAAACAGGCAAAAGGGGAGTACATCAAATTCCTCGCCTCCGACGATCTGCTTGCACCCACCTGTGTCTCCGAGCTCGTGAAGGCCGCACTCGCTCATCCTAAGGCCGCCCTGATCACCTGTCAGCGTCTGTTTATCGATGAGCAGGGGAGAGTAGTCAAGCATTTGGGATTCGCTAACAAAAGCATGGTTGTAGGTGGCAAAGCTCACGTCCACTGGATTCTAACAACCCTGAGAGAGAATAAAATAGGTGAGCCCACAGCCGTGCTCTACCCCCGCAATCTGGTGAAATTGGCTGGCGAGTACGACGCTGGCTTCTCCCAATTTGCCGACTTTGAGTACTGGATCCGCTTGCTTCAGTTTGGCGATCTAGTCTACATACACAAGCCGCTCAGCTCTTTCCGTACCCACGCTGGCTCCAATACATCGGCTGCCATGGCCGACGGCCGCTTTATTACCGAGATCTTCGCCCTGATCAACAAGTATTACAAGGTTCCGTACCTTGCAACCTTCTCCCTCTCCACCCAAGACCGTGCTCACGTCACTCGTCAGAAAACGCTCGACACACTCAAAAACATCAAAGACCTCTTTGCCCACGGGGAGCTCGCTCGAGCTCGTCGCTACTTTGCCAGGCTCTCCAGCGAGGTCTCACTCGACGCCATGACTCGTGCCACCATCACTTTTCTGCTCAAGAAATAGTTATTCTCGCCATCCCCACCGGTTGTGATGATTCCAAAAATCCCAGACTCGCTCCCACCGCTTCCATTTTTTGACGTAGTGCCACACCCATTTCCAATTGTGATCCATCTTATTCTTACTCACTTTACTGCGGTCATATTTGAGGTCAAACTCCACCTCCGTCTCCTTAGCCACCGAGATTTTCTTGACCCACACACTGCCCTTGGTGTCATAAAAGTAAACGTCAACCTTGCCACTCTTGTCTGTGGGATTCTCTACTTCGAGTACGTAGTTACCTGAGGAAGGTTTAGGCACGTAGAGTAGCTTGAGATGCGCGCCCTCTGTCTCCAGTATGTCGTCTTTGAGCCATTCCTCTGTCTCAATTCCGCTAACTGCTGATCCTGTTGCATCTTTGACCGTGATCGTCATATCAGGGTCATAGGCGTAGAGCATGTAGGAGAGATCGGTGAGTGAGGGGGTATAGACATTACTGGTCACAATTGGATCAGTCTTGGCTAGGGTGGTGTGGCTCGCGTCTGCTGGGTCGTGGATACCATAGTTGGATCCTAGGTCGCTATGGGCGAGCTCAAAGTGTCCAGGGACACCGAGGATAGGTGCTCTGCCGGCTAGAATATGTGCCTCGACTTCACTGGCGCTAAATAGTTTCTTGCTAAACTCTAGCTCCGTAGGTGACTTGCCCGCTACGCGAGATTGGTGCGTATAGCGCGAGACAGCCAACCAATTAAGGTGTCCGTTGCGCAAATAGCCATCACTCTGGATTCGTAGCCAAGTGTTGAGCACAGCCGGTGTAGTCTCAATTCCACTAACAGATTTGACCCCGTAATTCTTGAGCACCATGGCGGCTGAGGTGAGCGCACATCCCCAGCGATCTATCCCGCGCCTACCACTTGCTGCCCACTCTTGTGCATGGTCATAAATTTGGCTCGCCCACAAAGGATCCTTTTGTGAATAGTAGGGGTAGGCACTCGGTACTGGTGTAACTGATGGGGTTGGACTCCCACTTGGTGCTACGCTCGGACTGGGACTAGGTACTAAACTCGGTGATGGGCTAGGGCTAGGTGACACACTCGGGCTTGGTGACGGCACTACGCTCGGCGACGGGGCTGGGCTGGGAGATGGGGGAACAGTGTCGAGGCCAATAAAATCTATATATAATGAAGGCCATATCAAAAAACCAGAAGTAATCTCGGGGTCACCTATACCAATTGTTGAAATTATACGTGCTGTATCAACCGTTGTAAAAACAATAACATCGTCTACAATCCATTCATAGTGAGATAGTACTCTTCTTAATGTAATATCATGCCAAGCACCGTCCGTGGGCATTGCATATACACCGTTGGCTAGTTGTGAAGTAACACTACATTCTGGATTAGATTCTGGACATAAACTTGAAAAAATGTGAAAAGATCCATTTGGTTTTGGCCAAACATAAAACATATATGTGCTAAACAATAGAGGAGAGGACTCAGAGGGAACGTTGTCGGATAAAATATATCCAGCTCCCTGACTTATTGAATTAGAAGAAAATTTGACAGTAAAAGTTACTGATGAGTAATCGGGCTTTAG
>CAZGNX010000011.1:0-22979 GCA_964527065.1 uncultured Pseudomonadales bacterium | reverse complement strand
AGTACAAGAGTTGTTATTCACAGTTTCATTGCAGGTCGACCTCGCAGCAATACAGCTTTCACCATTCGCTGTGCATGAACTATCTGTGCAGGTATAAAGCGCATTATTGTCTTTGAGTTTGAAATGAGCCCCTACGGTATCTGAATCATATGTTCCAGCAACTGCACAAAGACCTTGAGTATTGTAATTGGTGCCCTGCAATCCTTCCTTGTTAGCTTCTACTTGATCACAAAATCCTGTCTTATCAAAACAAATATCAATTCCGCCCGTCCCCCCAGCCGTTGAACCACATTTGCATGTTTTTTTACCCTGCTTGGTAATCTCGTCTTGACTACAGGCACCCACCGTAAAATTTGCACCATATGTAATTGGTGTTCCACATTTCTGACTCACATATTGATTACAGCCACCACTGCCTAAATCAGCCCAAGAAACACATTTATTGACACATCCGCCACAGAAAGCGCTATCATTCGTAACCTTATTAGTCGAACTACAGGTGAGAGTTCCAGCTACCGGTGGCGGAGGGGCATCTTCCCCACAAGTACCCTTGTGAACACATCTTCCATTCTGCCAAACGAGCCTGCCACCTCGTACACACCCACCACAATCATCTTTCCCTAGCTCCTCAATGGCAGCAATAACTGCTGGCTCAGCAACTGGAGGAGTCGCTAAGTAGTTAGTGTAGTAAGAATAGCCGCCACCAAGTCCAGCAACTAACAAGAAGAATCCAACAACAGCGCCAACGACTTTATTCCCTTTCCCTTTCTTCTTCCCCTCAACTGGAGCGGGTGTAGGAGGGGGCGGCGACATATACGCAGGCATATCGGGTGCGGTGGATGGTGGCTCAACTGGTGGTGGGGCAACAGGAGGGGTCGCTGCACTAGAGGGGGGAGTCATAAACGCAAGAGGGGTATCCTCTCCCATTGCTACACTTGGAGCCACAACTGGAGCAGTGGGTTCTGGAGTAACCTCTACGGCGACACTCTCTGGCATTGGGGGTGGAGGCGCCACGGGTGGAGCCATCACTGGCCCGGCAACAGGATCGGGAGCTGGGGGAGGAGCAGGTGGGAGAGGATCAGCAGGGGGTGTAGGGGGAGTGGGGGCGACGGGAGCAGTCCCCAGCGCAGCGTCCACCAAGCTCTGTGGGTCAGCCAATTTTGTATCAGTCGGATCAGCCATAGTCACAACTTCCTATAGCGCAATAAGAATCGCGCCTACTATCATAATGACGATTCCCATGCCTGCCGTCAATAGCGTATTCTCGATTACTCCCGTCACAGGTACTCCGCTATCGGTCGCGGGCATCGCGGCGCGGGGAGAGGGAGAAGGAGTCGCTGTAGAGGTGGGGGAGGGCACCACTGTGGCAGAAGGTGTGGCGACAAAAGCTGGATCCAGTCCGCTTGTACTTTCGCTGACTACAAACTCGCGTTCAAGTTTTTGCGTCGCTCCACCCGTTGCCACATAGGACAGTGTAATTTTTTGTGGCCCAGGTTTAAGATCAATAACACTCGACCAGCTCCACGTCCCATCGCTTGCAATTTTGACCGTATCGCTAATTGCCTTTTGACCAGTGAGGGCAATCGAAAGAGTAATCCCGGCAGGACCCGTGCCACGGAATTCGGGACGCAGCGTCATCAGCGTCTCACCCGGATCCTTAGGATTCAACAGTTTGACCGTACCACTGCTAACTTGGTTAATATCTGGTTGTGTGAGAGGTTCTACGTTCAACACTGTAGGGGTAGTTGCCACAGGCGATGACTCAGGGGACGCCTCCAACTCCGTCACCGGCTCAGTCTGGGCTATCACAGGTACTTGCTCGGGATTGAGAAAATTGGCATTCTGTCCTAGGGTTATTGTTGGCACGGGGGTAGAGTTGGCGAGAGAGACACTCACTACTGACTCGGCCTTTTCGGCAACGACCGTTACGCTCACAATCGAAGCCGCAGGATCGTACTCTACGTATGAGCGGTTATCGCTACTGCGAATTGTTGAGAGAGTAATTGCGTAGTTACCCGAGTCATTCACAAGGGTCGAAGCGGTGGCCGATCCAGGTAGAGTGAGATAGACTATCGCCCCCGCCGCACCCTGTCCCGAGGGGTGTTGGACAACTCCATAAAAGTTTTGTGATGCGGGAGTTTCTCCTATCACTGGCCCTGTCGTTGCGGTATAGGGACTACCTTTGTTATCAAATCGTATTGTAGCTTGCTCCCCTGAGAGTATTCTAAATGCATATTGAGTGCTAGGTTGTAGTCCCTCAATCGTGACATGGTGGGTGTGGTAGAGTCCTGGCCCCTCGCTATTGTCACGCTCATCTTTCGCAAAACTTGTAATCTTTTCCCCGACCACTCCATATTCGACGCGTCCACCTGTAGCCTCCGGGGTAGTCCATGAAACACTAAATTTGTTGTCGGCAATATTGGTGATACGGACTTGTGCGGGGGTGATTGCTTGGGAGGCTTGTTTTGCACCCCCCCGACTCCCAATGTAGTACCACCAGCCAGCCACCAAGCCGCCCAACACCAAAATTGCCAAGATCGTGGGTATGCGCCACCCTAACCATTTCATGGGACAATAACCTCCTCTTCTTCTGTAGTCTCAGGCAAAACCTCTTCCTCTATCTGCAATACGCTCACAGGTGAGGGTTTTGGTGAGGGAATACTCTCCTCGACCTTGAGACGCTTGGAGAGCGAGTCTACCACCTCTTGATCCATCTCCAAACTAATCGGCGAAAGCGTATTCTTGTCGACCTCGACATTCACTTTTTTTTTGCTCACCCCATAAATGCCAATACCCACCCAAATGAGGGCGGAGATCAAAGTCACAACTCCTATCTGGTAAAGCGTCCGACTGACAAGGATTGTATCTCTGCTCGACATTATTTAGCTCCTTTCTCTTTGTTAATTGGCTGACTCAGCATTGCCTCATCTGCCAGATAATATGCACTCCCAGACAAGTTGAGTGCCACAATACTGGTGGCGTTTTTCGGTCCCGCTTCGCGAGTGATCGTCACAGATTCACTCACAATCAACCGCTCCATCCGCAGAAGGCCTGACAGGAAAGACAGTACGCTCGGATAGCTCCCGCTCACCCGAATATTAAAGGGCAGGGCGACGACTTTCTGATTCTTGCTGGGTTCAAACGGTTTGAGGATACGCGAAAACAATAGAGTCGACCCAAGCGATTCGCTTTCAAGTTGTACACCTGACTGAAAAGCCAGCGATTCAACCGCCAAGGAGAGCGGGGAGTACATCGCGCCCGTATTGGGGATACTAGCATTGAGTAGTGGGAGTGCGGGCTTGAGTGTTTCTAGCTGTGCGGAGGCTTTTTGCAGGCTCACTGCCTTAACAACTAATTGTTTGAGTGTCTTTTGTGATTCGTCGATTGTTTTGCGCAAAGTGATAATCGTCAGAATTGTTGGTCTAAGAGCAAAAACAATAAAGATTGCCATCACAAAAAGCGACAATACCAGCGTGAGTGAGACTTGCACTGCCGGCATACGATAATACCTACGCAAATCTTGGGTATAGCGGCGAGTCGGCATGTTCATTTTTTCCCTCCCTTGTCGCTGACTACCCCAGCAAAAGCCATCGAAAGATCAAATTGCATTTGTGCTCCTCTTGCGGAACTGCTCTCGATCTTGCCTATACGTACCCCCGCAAACTGTGGGTCTGTTTGTATCGAAGTCAGAAATTGACCAAATGCTGGCAGGGAAGCGGCGTATGCGGTAAGGGAAATATTGGTGGGAGAAAGTGTAATGCGGTCAAACCAAATATCTCCCGGGGTAATACGCGAGAGATTGGTGAGGGCAGAGAGTGCTAGCTCCTGGGACTTGGTTGCGGTCTTGGCTGTAGATAGCTGTTTTTGTGCGAGAGTATATTGTCTCTCTACTTGTTCATATGACTTAATTACTGCTACCTGACTGGCAATTTCTTTACGCAAATCTGTCAACTTCCGATCCAGCGTAAAGCGATAGAGGAATACCCCCATCACCACAAGTTGTGTCAAAATGACCGCCCACTTACCAAACACTAGCGACCATTCAAGCACCACTCCCAGAGTACTACTCTCAAATTCGTCTCGAGGCAACAAGTTAATTGACCGCTTGTGTCCAAAAAAGGCAGGCAGTTTCATTATTTCAGTATAACGCGGTTGCGGGAAAAAATCTCGTCTTACTTTTTGCCTAGTTTGGCAATCCTAGATTTGAGACGTGCGGCGTGACGTTTGGCCACAAGGTGATGCTTGACTGCCAAATCCATTGCGCTATAGAGAGCACTCAGGGATGCTGAGCTAGGATTATTACGTGCTTCCTTGACAGCCGTCTTTAATACTCCTTTGGCCACCGCATTCGTTTTGGTACGGCGTTTATCTACCCGAGCTTTTTTAGTTGCTGATTTTGTTATTGGCATATCGGGTAGTCTACTATAAACTAGGCGTATGTTCAAGAGATTACTAGGGAATGGCAAAGAGTTACTAGAAAAAGAGAGTTCCTCCATCCTCTCCGCCGCCACTATTATCATGGGGGCTACCCTCGTCTCTGCCGTCCTGGGCCTCATACGCACGAGGCTGTTGATCCAGTACTTCTACGCCGATCCAGCCGTCGTGGACGTATTCTGGGCCGCTTTCCGTCTCCCCGACATGATCTTTCAGATCATTGTAGTGGGCGCACTCTCCTCCGCCTTTATTCCTGTCTTTAGTCGTTATCTCGGGGACAAAAGCGAGAGCAATCTCATTGCCTCTTCCATGATCAACGTGGTCATGGCGATCATGATCGTACTATCTATACTAGTAGTCATATTTGCCTATCCCTTGAGCCACCTAATAGCCGGAGGATTTAGCGAGAGTCAACAACAACTCATGGCGAGCCTCACCCGCATCATGGCTGGGGCACAAATATTCTTTGGTTTTTCCTCCTTTCTCACTGGAGTTATCCAGTCACACAAAAGATTCCTGGTACCAGCCCTCTCACCAGTTTTGTACAACATCGGGATTATTGTTGGGATAGTCTTCTTGAGTCCGATATGGGGTATATATGGTGCCGCTATCGGGGTCGTAATCGGAGCTTGTCTCCACCTCATGGCTCAGCTCCCACTCGCAAGGCGTCTAGGTTTTCGCTATCACTTGCATTGGGCCGCTGGTCACGGGGCGGTAAAGGAAATGAGCCGCCTCATGTTGCCCCGCGTACTCACCCTTACTTTGGTGCAAATCGAGGCAACCGCCATTGTGACATTTTCTAGTTGGCTCTCAGTGGGTACAGTCACAATTATCTCAATAGCCCAACAACTGGCTAGCCTTCCGGTACGTCTGATTGGGATCCCTATTGGTCAAGCGTCCCTACCATTTTTTGCCAAAGTCACCTCCAAAAAAGATCTCTCTGCTCTTGCAAACATGGTAAACAAAGTCATCTTAGAGATGCTCTACCTAGCTCTGCCTGCAAGCGCCATAGTCCTAGTGTTACGCATCCCACTAGTTCGCCTAGCATACGGCGCAGACTCCTTTCCCTGGGGTGAAACAGTCCTAACTGGCAAGCTGGTGGCGATTCTTGCAATCTCCATCGCCGCCCGCTCCCTCACCCATGTGCTTGTTCGCGTGTTTTACTCACTCCACAACACAACCACGCCCTTTCTCGTTAATCTGCTCTCCACGATCACCAACATTGCCTTAAGCTACTATCTTTTATTCGTTCTCAAGTCTGGCGTTATAGGGATGGCAGTCGGGATAACGATCGCCTCACTCATCGAGACAACAATTCTGACATCGCTCCTCTACTCGCTTGCCAGTTTTGCCGCTGTCAGACTCCTCTTACCACTGTCCAAAATGATTGTGGTAACGCTTGCAACTGGAGTCTCACTCTGGGTACCTCTACGCGTATTGGACTCAGTGATTTTTGACACCACCCGCACTGTGCCTCTAATCCTCCTAACCCTCACCGTTGGGATAATCGGACTAGCTGTCTACATAGGACTCTCACACCTCTTTCGCATCGAAGAGCTTGGGGTATTTGCGCGATTGGCGCGCAAGGTAGGTGGCTGGCACAAGGCTTTGTCACAGTCGGACGAAACGCTCGATTCCACCGAATCGTCTGTATAATCCCCCTTGATCCCGTTTAGAAAAATATGAAATTGATAATTATTTGTAAATGGGGATTTGATTATTGGAGTTTATACAATTTATCATGAACATTAGAAATTTTAGTATCATTGCCCACATTGATCACGGCAAAACGACTTTGACCGATCGCTTACTCGAAGCGACGGGAACGGTTGCCATGGGCGGGACCGTCCGCCTGATGGACAGTAACCCAATTGAGGTCGAGCGCGGCATCACCATCAAACTCGCCCCTGTCCGCATGCACTACCAGGCTAATATTCTCAATTTAATCGACACACCAGGGCATGTTGACTTTAGTTATGAAGTCTCTCGGGCACTCGCCGCCTGTGAAGGGGCAGTGCTAGTTGTGGACGCCACCAAGGGCATCCAAGCACAGACAATTGCCAATTTTGACAAAGCCAAAGAAGCAGGTCTCACCATCATTCCTTTTGTAAACAAGGTGGATATGGCGGCGGCCGAACCAGATCGAGTTGCTGCCGAGCTCACCCAAACCTTAGGATTCAAAAAAGAGGAGATCCTCTTTGGGTCCGCCAAGAGCGGCATTGGCGTCACTCAACTCTTAGACGCTATTGTTGCCCGCATACCGGCCCCTATCACACCCGGTTTGAAGGGCGCCCACACACCGGGTGTGTCAGACCCACTAAGAGCTTTAGTCTTCAACTCCACCTTTGACACGCACAAGGGGGTCATTGCTTTTGTCAAAGTAATCTCAGGAGACATTAATAAGAGTAATCGCGACAATCTCATGCTCTATGCCACAAAGGAAAGACTCTCCCCACTGGAGATCGGCTTTTTTTCTCCCGACATGCGCGCGTCCGACCATTTAGCGGTGGGAGAGGTGGGTTACATCGCCACCGGTCACAAAGATATCCGCGCGGTGACAATTGGCGACACGCTCACGACGATGGGGGTGCAGATCACCCCCATTGAGGGATATCACCGCCCCCAAGCCATGGTCTTTATGGATCTCTATCCCGTGGACGCGGGGCAGTACCGCGAGTTGGTCGATGCCCTGGGCAAGTTGGCGCTGAATGATGCCTCGCTCGCCTACCACGCGGCCTCCTCACCTGCTCTAGGCCACGGCTTCCGCGTGGGCTTCCTCGGTATTCTCCACGCCGAGATTGTGACCGAGCGTTTGAGCCGCGAGTTTGAGGTGTCAGTCGTCAACACTGCCCCGTCGGTGCCCTACAAAATGCAGCTGCGCAGCGGCGAAGATATCGAGATCTCCTCTCCCGCCGACTGGCCGGCTCCCGAACGAGTCGAGAGTATCCAGGAGCCGATGGTCACCCTCACTATCTATACGCCTGAACCCTATGTTGGGGGGATTATGGAGCTCACGCAGGGCAAGCGCGCCGAATTTGTCGATATGCAGTACATTGCAGGCCGCGTGCGACTCAACTACCTCATGCCCTTGTCGGAGCTGATCACCAATTTTTACGATCGTCTCAAATCGGTTTCATCTGGCTACGCTTCGGTCCAGTACGACCATGCTGGCTATGCTCCGGTCGACGCCGCCAAGGTCGACATTTTATTAAACGGCGAGCCGGCCGAAGCATTGTCTTTTGTCTCACCCCGTCACTCCGCCGAGTCTCGCGCGAGAATTCTAGTGGATAAACTAGCTGAGGTCATCCCGCGTTCTCTCATTGAGGTCGCTATCCAGGCCGCGATCGGCGGCAAAATTATCGCCAGATCGACAGTCAAGGCCTTCCGCAAGGACGTGACTGCCAAGCTGCATGGCGGCGACATGACTCGCAATCGCAAACTACTAGAGAAACAAAAGAAGGGGAAGAAAAAGATGAAGATGCTTGGGAGTGTCTCCGTCCCCCAGGAGGCCTTCACCGAAATTTTGAAAATATAGGGTACTTGACACCCGCTAGCACTCTCGCTATGATAGTGCTAACAACTTGTACTGAGCTTGTTGAACGTATGAAACCATTAAGCCCTAGACAGATTAGTATTATCAAGGCCATTGTCGAGGAATATACCTCAACGGGCGATGCGGTAGGCTCTGACACTCTAGACAAAAAATACAACCTCGGCGTCTCGCCCGCCACTATCCGCAACGAGATGGTCCGACTCGAGGACCTAGGGTACCTCAAACAGCCCCACACCTCAGCCGGACGTATCCCCACCCCGATCGCTCTCAAACTCTACGTCTCCGAGCTCATGCACGAAGAAGACCTCTCCGTGACTGAAGAGGTGGCCGTCAAAGAGCGTATCTGGGATCACCGAGAGCAACTCGCAAGTCTCCTCCAGGAGTCAACGCGGGTGCTCTCCGATAAAACAGGCAACATTAGTTTTGCCACCAGTAGCGACGGTCGCGTCTACTCCGCGGGCTACGCCAATCTTCTTTCTCTCCCCGAATTTTTTGACATCGACGTCACCCGCCAAGTGCTCTCGATGATTGAGTCGTACAAACAAATGGAGGGTATCTTCTCCCGCACCGCTGACGTCCAGCCGTTCCATATCGTACTCGGCGACGAGTTTGGCAATGAATACCTCTATCCCTGCGCCATGGCCTATCTTGACTACTCTGCCGGCGGCCTCACCGGTCATATTGGCGTCATCGGCCCCGCCCGTCTCAATTATCCCTACGTCATGCCCATGCTCCGCCACATGAGCAGTTTGATCGACGAAATATCCGCCAGCTGGAACTAATCTATGACCAAAAAAACACTCAAAACCGATCCGCAAGTAGCCGAGCTCAAGTCAAGCCTAGCAAGAGCTCTCGCCGACTACGCCAATTTAGAGCGTCGCTTTAGTGAGCAGAGTACTTCAGTGATCAAATTTGCGACCTCTAGCTTGCTGACTAAGCTACTCGAAGTGCGAGACCACCTTGCCATGGCCACCACACAGATCAAAGATCCCAGTTTAAAAATGATCTTAGACTCGCTCGACAAGATCTTGATTGACGAAGGAGTAGTGGAGGTCAAGACAGATGGGCCCTACGACCCCGCGACTATGGAGTGTCAAGAACAAGTCGAGGGAGAGAAAGACAAAATTATGCAAGTTATGCGCCCCGGCTACCGACTCCACGACAGGGTGTTGCGCACCGCCCGGGTCACCGTCGGCAGCGGAGTAATTAATAATAGTAAAAATGTACAAGGAGAATCACTATGACAAATACAAGCAAAACCATCGGTATCGACCTGGGTACAACCAATAGTTGCGTAGCCGTAATGGAGGGTGGTAAAGCCAAAGTTATCCTGGTGGCAGAGGGTACCAATACCTTCCCAAGCATTGTGGAACCAGTCAAAAACTTGGTTGGTGCCGTCGCCAAAAACCAAATGATCTTAAATAGCGCCAATACCATCTACAGTGTCAAGCGCTTGATGGGACGTAAGATGTCTGACCCCATGGTCAAGGACACGATGAAAAAGGTGGCTTACGAGATCGTAGGTGGCAAAGACGACATGGCCTCTGTCAAGGTGGGGGGTAAAGTCTACTCTCCTCAAGAGATCTCCGCCAAAGTACTACAAAAAGCCAAGGCCGATGCCGAGGCGTATTTAGGTGGCAAAGTTGACTCTGCCGTCATTACCGTCCCGGCTTACTTTGACGACTCTCAGCGTCAAGCCACGATGCAAGCGGGCAAGATTGCGGGCCTTGAGGTCAAGCGCATCGTGAACGAGCCCACCGCAGCCGCCCTCGCCTACGGTCTGGACAAGAAAAAGTCCGGCAAAATCGCGGTCTATGACCTGGGTGGCGGAACATTCGATATCTCGATCCTCGAGATCGGGGATGGGGTGTTTGAAGTCAAAGCGACCAATGGCGACACGTTCCTCGGCGGCGACGACTTTGACGCCAAATTGATCGAGTATATCGTAGGCGAATTTAAAAAAGAAAATAGTGTTGACCTAAGCAAAGACAAGCAGGCGCTCCAGCGCGTACGCGACTCTGCGGAGAAGGCCAAGATCGAGCTTTCCACTTCGACTGAGGCCGAGATCAATCAGCCCTTTATCACCCAAGGGCCAAATGGCCCCTTGCACTTGACGATGAAGGTGAGCCGCGCCAAGCTCGAAGAGCTCACCTCAGACCTGATCAAAAAGTCGCTGGAGCCCGTCAAGAAATGCTTGGCCGACGCCAAAGTCAAAGCCTCTGAGATCGACGAGATCGTGCTCGTAGGTGGTCAGACCCGTATGCCCGCTGTGCAAAAGGCGGTCAAAGACTTCTTCGGCAAAGAGCCCCACAAAGGGGTGAACCCCGATGAGGTTGTGGCCGTTGGTGCCGCGATCCAGGCCGGAATCTTGGGTGGGGAAGTCCACGACGTTCTCCTCTTGGACGTGACCCCGCTTACCCTCGGCATCGAGACCATGGGCAGTGTGCGCACGCCGCTCATTGAGAGGAACACCACCGTCCCCACAAGCAAGTCACAGATCTTCTCGACTGCCGCTGACAACCAGCCGCAGGTTGAAATCAACGTCCTGCAAGGAGAGCGTCCCATGGCCGCCGACAACAAGTCGCTTGGCAGATTCGTCTTGGATGGGATCGCCCCCGCCCCCCGCGGCGTCCCGCAGATAGAGGTCACCTTTGACATCGACGCCTCGGGCATACTGCACGTGAGCGCCAAGGACAAGGGGACGGGCAAAGAGCAAAAGATCTCCATTCAGAATGCGACCAACTTGACCGATGAGGAAGTGGAGCGCATGAAGCAAGAGGCCGAGAAATTTGCCGACGAAGACAAGAAAAAGAAAGAGCTCGTCGACAAAAAGAACGAGGCCGACTCCCTAATCTTCACCGCCGAAAAGTCTCTCAAGGACGCGGGTGACAAGATCACGCAGGACGAGAAAAAAGAGATCGAAGAAGCGGTCAAAGCGCTAAAAGAAGCCAAAGACAAATCTGACGCGACCGTCGAAAGTATCGACGTCGAGTACAAGAAAGCTTCCGAGTCGCTCTCCAAGTACGGCGAACGCCTCTACAAAGCCGCGGCCGAAGCCGAGAAACCCGCTGAGGGTGGTGAGGCTAAGCCAGAAGAGCCGACTGCCTCCGCCGAACCTTCGGAAAAAGCCGAAGAAGGTGAGGTCGTCCAAGAGGCCGCGCCCAAAAAGAAAAAGAAATAAGGATTAAGTAGATTAAAAGCCCCGGGAAACCGGGGCTTTTTGCTTACGGTAAAATAGTTGTATGACTACACCAGATTCTTCAAACATCATATTGCCAACTCAAGACACGAAAGCCAATTTTTACTCACAAAATTGGCCGGATACAAAAACATTCGCAGGGATAAGACTAGAGGGTCTGGGTGGCACAGTAGACCATGACACTTCATATGAAACTGAACTTAGGACGGGAGACAATCGAGTCATCGTCAGACTTGATTTCAATACTAACTTGTCTCGCGAAGATGATGGGACTGATGTCTTAAACATCCCAGCTGGTGTTGCCCTAGATATTAAAGTAGGTGAAGGAGGCGATGCGATCAATCCTTCGGTAGTCGCATTTAGAGCCACAGACCGTGGAAACGGGAGTGTAGAGATCTATGTTCAAAGCATTCCACTCAACACTACAACCGGTTTAACCTATGCTTTAGAAGCTACCAACGGAATCCTAAAAAGCGTTACTTTAGGCGAGGGTAATCGAACTCTGTCACACGACAATGATTTAATGGTTGGTCAGCCTCCAGCACTATTTACTGAAACACCAATACACAACGAAAACGAGGAATTTCTATATAACGAAGTTGCCATTACAGACGAAACAATGCTTAATTTGTTAGAAAAACTAGGGTTACCAACGATGTGGAGAAATATGCAAAAACCCGGAGAAGGGAGTTTGGAGCAGTCTGTCATCGCCCCTTTTACAGAATTATTAAAAAGATTTGAAGATCTAGTAACAAGTCTTCAATCGAGAGGATCTGACGCACTTGTAAAGCTAATAGAGTAATTCTGTATGTACAACCACGCGCCATCCGACTACATTTGTCCCATCTGCCTCGGCGTGCGGGGAATCGAGAACGACAAAACGCTCTTACTCCAACAAGATCTGCTATACAAAGACAACCACGTTTCCGTCTTTATCAAGTCCTTTTGGATCATATATAATCCCGGCCACGTAAGTGTGGTAACCAACAAGCACGTTGAGAATATCTATGACCTACCGGACGAGCTCGGCGCCCACATATTTGCCGTCGCGCGCAAAATCGCGACCGTTATGCGAGAAACGTACAACTGCGAAGGGATCACCACTCTCCAAAACAACGAGCCCGCCGGCAATCAGCACGCTTTTCATTATCATTTCCACATCTTTCCTCGCTACAAAGATGATGTTCTCCACGCCAACATGTCCAACAAACAGCTCGCCGATCCAAAGAAACGCAAAGACTTTGCCGACAAACTCCGCGCCAAGTTAGTATCATAATTCGAATCATAGTAGTACAGCCACTTGCTACAATAGCCTGATGGATTCGATATTCTATCTCAAACTCTTTCTCTCTTTCCTGATTGGTGGATCCTGGGTCATTTTTGCCACCTATCTCGCCGACAAACTGGGCGCCAAGGTAGGTGGTCTCGTCGCTGGGCTACCGTCAACATTGCTATTTGGCTTATTGTTTATCGGCTGGACCCAATCGCCGCAGGCCGCCGTACAAGCCACCACCATTGTCCCGCTTATCGCGGGCATTAATAGTCTATTCCTGGCGGTGTATGCCACCACAATTGGCTGGGGCATAACTACAGCATTCGGAGTGTCTATGGCCATGTGGGCAATCCTCGCATATATCATTCTCCCGCTCTCCATTAACTTTTCAACAGCACTTATTGCATACTTGTGCCTACTAAGCATTTCTCGCCTCATCATCGATCGAATTCTCAAGATCAAAACAGTGCAGGGGAAGAAGGTTGTATACACGGCAATGCTCATCGCTATGAGGGGAATAATCAGTGGATTGATTGTCGCCTTTGCAGTTTATATCGCCAAAGTTGGAGGACCGACCTTGGGCGGCATGCTCGCCATGTTTCCAGCTATGTTCGTTAGCACATTATTCATAGCTTACTTCGGACACGGAGCAGAATTTTCCGCTTCACTAGCTAAAAGTGCGCTCCTATCCGCCGTGAGTATTGTTGTTTATGCAGTTATCGTACGATTCACATACATCCCACTTGGAATAGTAATTGGAACACTGGCCGCATCTCTATTTTCAGCAGTATCAGGTTATACGATATATCGATATGTCATCAGTCGACAAGATTAATGTGTCGATGATTCGAATCATCGACACACTCCTACATTCCGATCTATCGATACAACGAAATGGCAGAGCCTTGCTCCATCAGCGTAGAATATACCCATGGACAAAGCCAAGGTAATCGTACTCCAGCCAGGCTATGCAGTGTGGGACAAAAAACTCAAGTCTCAGCGGGCGGATGGGACAATCTCTCTTGTTCTCTCACAACAAAAGATTGTCGTAGATACTGGCTTGCCAAAAGATAGGTCAGCGATACTTAAAGGTCTCAAGCAAAACAACCTCAAACCTAGCGACATTACCTATGTTATTTGCACCCATGGCGATGCCGATCATATTAGCAACAACAATCTCTTCCCTAACGCCCGCTTGATCGTGGGATTTGATATTTATGACGGCGACATCGCGACGTTTTTCCAGAAGAATTTCAAGGTCGACGATAATGTGACAGTGACCTCGATGACTGGTCATGATGAGCGCAGCATTGGCGTATTAGCGCATACAAAAGAAGGGGTAGTGGCAATAGTAGGTGATTTATTCGAATACGAATATGATTGGCAGACAGCCAAAGAGTGGATTGCTTTTAGCAAGCAACCCAAAGAGCAAATCAAAAACCGCGCCAAAATCTGGGAACTGGCTAATTACATCATCCCCGGTCACGGTCCTATGTTTAAAGTGGATAAAGCCATCAACATCCTGCGGGAGGAAACCAAACAGCTCAGAGAGCTTTTACAGAAAACCATCAACGTCTACGGTGACGTCGAACTTTAAAACCCAATATTTGACAACCTGTACAGAATATTGTACATTAAGCACATGAACATACTTACACTTACGCAAATGCGCACCAACTTACCCTCGCTCGTAGCCAAAGTTGCCGACAAGCTCGAGCGTTTTGTCGTGACTGTCTCAGGAAAACCTCGTGCTGTCCTCGTGAGTGCCGACGAACTCGCCTCACTCGAAGAAACCGCCGAAGTCATGAGCACCGTCGACCTCGTCTCACTTCGTCGCGGTATTACCCAGGCCAAAAAGAAACAGGGAATGGCTCTAAATGACCTCTAAAATCTATGGTACGTGTGTATATCACCCCTCAAGCCAAAAAAGACTTTGACAAACTTCCAGCCAGAGAACAAAAAAAGATTAAAAAGAGGCTCACCTTACTAGAATCTGATGTGTATGCCGGCAAAAAATTGACAGGCAAACTGAGCGAACTTTATTCTCTGCGTGCCTGGCCATATCGCATCCTCTACCTTATTCAAACCAAAGAAGTGTGGGTAACCCACATAGCCCACAGGCAGGGAGTGTATCGTGATTAGTCTCTTGCTACAATATCTTCATGATTTTTGATATCCAACTAGTGAAAGCCGGCGAGCTGACACCACAACAGCAAGCCGGACTCGCCAAACTGAACGAAGAATGTTTTGGAGACGTCTTACAGGAGGAAGTAGAAGAGAATTTTATTGCCGAGCCTTTCGCCTACCTCTTTGCCGTCGCGCAAGGCCAGATCATCAGCCGTGTTGCACTTTTTAAACGTGAAGTGCAGTTCGCCGGTCAAAAAATTATGCTCGGCGGCATGGGCGGGGTCTGCGTCGCCACACTTCACCGCCACCAGGGGATTGCCTCTAGCATGCTCAAGCGCGGACTAGCCATCCTGCGCGAAGCTAAATGCGATCTCGCCTGTTTAAACGTCGATCTCGAGAAGAAAATCTATAGTCTCTACACCAAACTAGGCTTCACCATGATGGAGCGCGAGATCTCATTCAAAAACGTGCGAGGCGACACCGTCCGCGATAGAGGCACTATGTTTATCCCGCTCTGCTCAAGCGCAAAATACGATCTCGTCATGAATAACAATGAAACTTTTCATTACGGCCGGGGATATTGGTAAGCGTTTGCTTTGCAGTATTTATCTCTTCCCCGTCTTCCCTGGTTGTTTAGTTTTTCCTCCACCCTGGGGTTTTCCTTTGGTTCCTGTATTTTTGTGACTGTGCACTAGACTCGACAGCATTAACTCTTCAATCTCTGCCGGCTGAGTTGCATTATAATTTTCGCCATTCCTTGCTGAATATTCCATAGTAATTACTAAACTCACGAATTCCCCAGTGTAAATAACTCAAATTATCTCAAAAACTATTGATTTGCTACAATCTCTGCGTGCCGCAAAGAATTATCTTGGTCCGCCACGGCCATACCACTCACAATAGCCAAGACCCCAAAAGCAACCGCTTTATGGGTTGGAATGACCATGTGGGACTCAGTCCTCAAGGCCGGCGTGACGCCCTAACAACTGCCAAAAAACTTCAAAACTATCAGATTAACGCGGCCTATCACTCAGATTTGCTTCGCACACGCGAGACTGCCGAGATTATCTCTAGACATCTCAAGATCCACTCTACGCCTAACCAACTCTTGCGAGAACGCGACCTGGGCAACTTTGCTAACTTAACGCCCCACCAAATTATGCTCGATCGCCCCGATGACTGGTCCAAGTTCATCGACCACCACGACATCACCTGGAATGGACTAAATGGAGAATCACTTCACCATGTCCACCAACGCATTGCAAAGTTGAGAACCACTCTCAAGAAGCACCACGCAGGCGCCACCGTACTCCTTATCACACACTCTGGCCTCATCCACATCATGCTTCGAGATCATTTTGGATTTTTCCCCAAAGAGTCGTTTATAGATGTCGCACACGACTCAATTACATTGCTAGAAAAAAGAGTGGATCGCTATCATCTCGCCCTACACAATCATATTTAGCACTCCTGCTTGTTTACTGCTTATAGAGGCTCTATAATCCCCTCATGGCTACCAAACGCGATTACTACGATATCTTGGGAGTGACCAAGTCCGCCTCCGCGGCCGAGCTCAAATCGAGCTACCGCAAGCTCGCCCTCAAGTGGCACCCAGACAGGAACAAAGAGGCAGGCGCCGAAGCCAAATTCAAAGAAATCAACGAAGCTTACGAGGTCTTAAGTAATCCCGAGAAAAAAGCCAAGTACGACCAGTTCGGCCACGCGGCTTTTGACCCCTCCGCGGGCTTTGGTGGGGGCCAGGGTGGCCAGTCATACCGGCAAGGTCCCTTCACCTATACCTACTCAACAGGTGGGGGATTTGAGGACCTGTTTGGAGGGCAAGGGGGCCAAGGATTCCAGGACCCCTTCAACATTTTTGAGTCTTTTTTTGGTGGACAGAATCCCTTTGGCGGAGGGTTTCAGCAAAAGCCGCACTATTCTATGAGTATCGATTTTATGGAGGCAGTCAAAGGGGTAGAAAAGACCTTTGTCCACCAGGGCAAGCAGTATACAGTCAAGATCCCCCCTGGTGCTGACGACGGCACCCGCATCCGCTACAGCGAGTTTGATATCTCGCTCAATGTCCGCCCTCACAAGGTTTTCCGCCGCGAAGGCGACAACATCTACATCTACCACGAGATCCCGCTCACGCTCGCCATCTTGGGTGGCGACACTACGATCCCCACACTCGATGGTGAACTCACGATCAAAATCCGTCCGGGTACTCAGCCAAGCACTACTGTCCGACTATCTGGTAAAGGGATGAAGCGATTGCGTGGCAGTGGGCACGGCGACTTTTACATCAAACTCAAGGTCATGATTCCAGAACGTTTATCTCGGCGTGCCAAAGAACTTGTACAAGAACTCGACAATGAACTATCATAGAGTTCATGATTGATGAAAACGAGCCGTTTGTCCCGCCTCTCCCAAGTGCCTATCCCGAGCAGGTAGTCAGCCCCAAACGCTCATTTGCCCTCTGGCCGCTAGTAGCTGGGTTCCTGTTCGTCATGGTGGTAGCTGCAGCTATCGGCGTCAGCTACTACAAACTTAAACTAACAGCCACCCCTTCCGTCTCGCCTTCGCCTACCGTCTCCGCTGTGGTTGTAGCCTCGGCTAAGCCTTCCCTCACACCAAGCTCCCCAGCGAACGCCTCTGCAATTCCCAGCGCCTCGGTCAAGCCCTCTATCAAACCAGTCTCCGCCATTAAGCCAACCCCCAAACCCACCGCGACGCCCTCACCCACCCCAACCCCCACTCCTACTCCCGCCCCCATCACCCTTGACGTGCGCTTTGGCAACCCCAGTGGTCACGTCAAACAAACGATAGACGAGGGCTCTGGTTCAGGGCGCGTAATCAATCGCGAGTTCAGTAGTATCCAATCAGGAGAGTTCGACGAGGTAGCTCTCTCTTGGTTACCCCGCGTCACCACCTGTTTTCATCTGGTAGCAGATGAGTCAGTCGAAGGATCAAAAATCAAATACAAGCTCTCAGTTGATGACAAAGTCGAGGTCGAAGATACAATGGGTTGGCTAGGTACACTCGAAGCCGGCAAGATATACGACTGGTGCCACGATGTCACCACAAATATCGGCAAACACACCGTCAAACTAATCCTCAATCCAGATTCAGCTCTCAAAGAGCGCAACTACGTCAACAACACGGCGCGCATTGACTGGGAGAATCTCGCCGACAAGACCGCGCCCAACATCACTCTAGGGGGACCTTTTGACTGGAGCGACAAGGGGACGTGTTTTATTGTCTATGCTCCCTCCGACAACGTCAATACGATCGCAGAACTCAAAATTGAGCAAAAAGTAGATGGCGGCAATTGGGCACCGATCGTAGATGGCATGTATTGTTTCCAAGGGACAACAGGGTCATCTCATACGTATGCCGTGCATGCTTTAGACAAACGCAACAACGTCAATGAACAGCAAAAAACCTTTGTGCTATATTAAAACTAGATATGAAAAAAATTGCCCCATTTCTCTTTTCTCTATTCACGATTCTCTATATATTTACCCCTTCGGCCCACGCCGATTGGCTGATCGATAGCTCAGGAACGCTCCTCAAGATTAGCCCCTCTATACTCGGCGACTCAGACGAGACTGTCAAAGATACAGACGACAAAAGCGACGACGATGCCAAGCAGAGCGACGATGACCAAGATGATGACCAAATTGATGACCAAAATGATGACGAGGTAGAGTCACCAGAATCAAGCTCTAACCCTGCCGATAGTGAGCGTACTCGGGAACAAGAAATATTGCGCGAACAAGCTAAGCAAAAGCAAGAACAAGACAAAAAACAAGCTGAGCGTGAGCGGGAGGCACTCAAAAAACAAGCTGAAGCACGCAAAGAACTACTCAAGAAATCTGGTAACAAAAACGAATTTAGAATCAAATCAGAAGACGGCAAGATCAAAGTTGAAAGCGAACTAAAAGATGCAAATGGCAATCTCATCAGACGAACCAAGACCGAGATTGAAGATGACAAAGAAAGATTTGGCATTATGGATGAAGACGGCAAAATTATGGAAATCCAAGAAGTCGGCGAAGATCGTCTGGAGATCATGAGAGAGCGGATCAAAACCAAATCCGAGCTCGAACTCAAAATAGGCGAGAAAAATGAGATCTCAGTGACTCTACCAAATGGCAAAGTTAGGGAAGTTAAGCTGCCAGATGTCGCCCTCGCCAAATTAGTGGAAAATGGCGTGATTACAGAGACAGAAGGCGAAGAGGGGTCGTATGTGCTTACTGCTGGGGCAAACGGCGAGCCAATCTTTAGTGGAGTGAGTGGTGAAGTCGAAAAATCTTTCTTGGGATTAAAGTTCAAGTTTAAACAAAAATTTGATGTAGCGGCCTCAGATAGCGAAGATGGCACAGTCAAGGCCGGCGATATCATAGAAGCAAAGAGTCAAGAAACCGGGTGGCGCGCTTTCCTTGAGCGTTTTGCACTATAAAGTAAGGAGGAGTGGCTCATGCCAAGACAGCTTTTACTAGTCTTATCTCTACTGGTTCTTGTACCTGCCACCGCCTTGGCCAACTCTGACGAAAATATCACTAAACGCCGTCCAGATGCAGTTACTCCTCAGATAATGGAGATTCGCGAAGAGCGCAAAGAAAATGTCCAAGATTTTCTTAGCCAGATCGCAGAAAACCACGCAAATCGGCTTGAGCGTCGTTTTGGTTACTACAATACACGACTGGACAACATTATCACTCGCTTCCAGAAACGACTGGATGCACTCAAAGCTGAAGGCAAGGATGTAGCGAGCAACCAAGCCAAACTTGACGCCGCTAAAGCTAAACTAGGGGAAGCCAAAGCCAAAGGGGCAGAAGCCATTGCCGCCTTTAAGGCTATTGACCCTGCCAAGTTTAGTGAACAAAAGACTGAGCGTCATGCGGCCCGAGATCTAGCCATAATGGCCCGCAAACTTTACTTTGAAACGCACAAACTCCTCGTAGAAGCCGTCAAATTACTTAAGGTGACCAAATAGGGGATAGCTACATGCTACCAAAAATCATCATTGTCTTAGCCGCTGCGTTACTTCTAGGTGGATGTGGCCTCATCCCGCTTCGACAGGGCGGTGCCGCCTCCGACCAAAAACCAGAGCAAACAATGACCGCCTCTCCCGCCCCCTCTAGTGATCCCGCTATTGAGACTATGCCAAGTCCAGGGTCGCAAAATGATGCCACCACGCTCGAGACAGACATAGAGAGTACGACAATTCTTGAAGAAGACTTCTCTGATTTGGAATAGAGCCTTGCTCGCCGTAGCCAAGGGAGTAGGAGGGTGCTATAATCCAAGAGTTGTAGTGAATCGGGTGAGGTGGGGTGACCCGCCTTTCTTTTTATCTACGACTCATTACTTGTAAATTGATATTTGTAAATTATCGGAGGAATCATGTCACAAACCAAATCAGAATTTGCCCTTGCCTTGAACCAAATCTGCGCCGAGCGGGGGATCGACCCCACCGTCGTCATTGACTCTATCAAACAAGCGATCCTGGCCGCTCTCAAGCGCGACCTCGGACTGGAAGATGAAATCGAACTCACAGGCTACACCGTAAACGTCAACGAGGAAACAGGCGCTATTACAGTCGAGAAAGATGGCAAAGATGCCACCCCCGCTGGCTTTGGTCGTATTGCCGCTCAGGTCGCCAAACAAGTCATCATGCAGCGCGTGCGCGAAGCCGAGAAGGATGCGATCATCGGCGAGTACGCAGGCAAAGTCGGTACGTTAGTGACCGGCATGATCTTACGTTTTGACGGGCCCAATGTGGTTGTCGATATCGGTCGCGGCCAGGCTATCATGCCGCCATCTGAGGCGATCCCCAACGAGTTCTACCGTCTCAACCAGCGCATCGCCGTCTTCATAAAAGAAATCCGCGAAACATATAAAGGCAAAGCGATTGTCGTCAGCCGTAGTGCCGCCGAACTCGTCAAAGAACTCTTCTCCCGCGAAGTTCCAGAGGTAAGCTCTGGGGCAGTTGAGATTGTAGCAATTGCGCGTGAAGCTGGTCACCGTACCAAGCTCGCCGTCAAAAGTACTCAAGATGGGGTCGATCCGGTGGGCTCGTGTGTAGGTCAAAAGGGCATTCGCGTCCAGGCTGTTATCAACGAGCTCAATGGCGAAAAAGTCGATATTATCGAGTTCGCCAAAGATCTCAAAGAATTTATTGCCGGCGCCCTAGCCCCGGCCGAAGGACTCAGCGTCGAGATCAACGAAAGCAAACGCAAAGCCACAATCACTGTCCCCGACGACCAACTTAGCTTGGCTATCGGCAAGGGCGGTCAAAACGCGCGACTCGCCGCCAAGTTGACAGGCTATAAGATCGACATCAAGGGAGCCGAAGCGTCGAAGATCGCCCTCTCCACCTCAGGGGACGAGCAATTTGAGATTGATATGCTTGGTCTCTCATCCAAGCTACGCAATACGCTGATAGACATGCAGATCACGACCGTGGCAGAGCTCGAGGCCAAACTTGAAGAAGTCAAGCCTGTCTTTTCCACTCTCGATATCAGGGGTTCAGAAGAAACTGACAAAGCAATTCTACGCTGGCATAAAAAGCAAAACATGGCAGCCGAAGAAGCAGAGAAGATGGCGCGCTATCAGGCAGAAAAAGACGCACTAGCTTCTGCCAAGTAACATGAGACAAGGAGGGCATAGTCAATGCAGTTCAGACAACCGATTGTGGCTATCCTCGGCCACGTCGACCATGGCAAAACCACGCTCCTCGACTACATCCGCAAGAGTCGGGTAGCCTCTGGGGAAGCTGGCGGCATCACCCAGTCAATCGGCGCTTACCAGGCAGAATTCAAAAACAAAAAGCTCACCTTTATCGATACTCCAGGCCATGCGGCCTTCTCCCAAATGCGCTCGCGCGGTGCAACCGTCGCCGACGTCGTAGTACTTGTGGTAGCCGCCGACGACAGCGTCAAGCCCCAGACTATCGAATCCATCAAGCATATCAAAGAAGCAGGCACACCTTTTGT
Organism: uncultured Pseudomonadales bacterium; assembly: GCA_964527065.1. GTDB lineage: Bacteria > Patescibacteriota > Microgenomatia > UBA1400 > UBA12108 > CAJAUT01. The sequence goes on along the minus strand of CAZGNX010000011.1, from coordinate 1,395 downwards.
CGTTGCCATCAACAAAATCGACAAGCCTGAGGCCAATGTAGAGGTCGTCAAAGCCGAGCTAACCCAGCACCAAGTCTTTGTCGAGGGCTATGGTGGTAATACTCCCTTTGTCCTCATCTCAGGGAAATCTGGCACAGGTGTTGACTCACTCCTGGAGACGATTCTTCTCCTAGCCGAACTCGAAGAGTTGCCCTATACCCCCGAAGGTGAGCTCCAGGCTCCCGTGATCGAAGCCAAGCTGGACCAAAAGCGTGGCATCCTCGTCTCGCTTATTATCAAGTCCGGCACCCTCAAGGTCGGTGAAACTGTAAGCGGGGGTTTAGCAACAGGCAAAGTCCGCGCCATTTTAAGCGAAACGGGAGAGAATCTCAAAACCGCCACTCCAGGCATGCCCGTCCAAGTGCTGGGCTTTACCCAGCTACCTACTGTAGGCGACACCGTAAAATCAGGCGACCCAGTACTAGGTTCCGAACTTAGAGCGGTCCGCAGCGAAGCGAAGGATAGTTTGGAATCTTCTGTGCTTAGTGCGGAACTTCTGGTTAAACCTAATCCCCGCGAACTTAAAGTAATCCTCAAAGCCGACACCTCCGGCTCACTTGAGGCTATCAAAAACAGCTTTGCCGCCGAAGTCAGGTGTATCACATGCGAGACTGGCGAGATAAGCGAGAGAGATATTTTGCACGCCGCAGCCACTGGCTCAACTGTCCTTGGATTCAACCTCAAGATTAGTGCAAGCGTACTCAAATTAGCCGAAACCGAAGGTGTAGTAGTCAAATCCTACAAAATTATCTATGAGCTCCTAGAGTACATTGAAAAAAAAGTCCTCAAATTGATGGAGCCTACTATCGACGAACAAGAGCTAGGTCGCGCCAAAGTCATTAAAATTTTTGAGATGAATGGTGCCAAAATCGCCGGGTGTCGGGTCGAGAGCGGAAGATTTGAGACTGGCGATACCGTCCACCTAAACCGCGCAGACGGGACCGTTAAAGATGCCAGAATCAAATCAATGCGTATTGGCAAAGATGAGATGAAAAAGGTCGAGTCAGTAATCGAGTGCGGCATCCTGCTCTTCCCCAATCTTGACATAATAGAAAAAGACGATATAATATCCTATAAGAAAATAGTGGAAGATCTATGAACGACCAATTACAAGAACTAAAGACTAAGTTGGGGACTGCACAATCAGTCCTTTTAACTATCCCGGCAAACCCTACTCAGGATGTCGTGGCCTCAGCGCTCGCCCTATATCTTTCCATAAAGCAAAGCGGCAAAAAAGTGAACATTGTGGCTTCTTCCGCACCCGTTGTACGAGACTCTCACTTAGTAGGTCTAGACAAGATTACAACCGATGTAGGCGGAGAAAATCTCGTGATAACTCTGGATGTCCCCGAGAAC
>CAZGNX010000010.1:0-24296 GCA_964527065.1 uncultured Pseudomonadales bacterium | reverse complement strand
CGGCATTGTTGCCGGCAGAGAAACCAGTCGAAGTGTCGCGTTGGACCCATTTCACTCCAGAGAATTCCTTGGCGACCATGGCCCGGGAGCTATCGGAGGAATTGTTGTCGACCACAATCGTTTGGATCACTATCCCCTTTTGCATCGCAACCGACTTGAGTGTTTCACGCAAGAACTTTTCGGCATTATAGTTGAGAATGATGATGGAGACATCTGGCTTCGCCATAATTTTCAAATTCCAATATACAATTTACAATTAATGTTTAAATTCTTTGTATACTTTGTCCAACACTTGGGCTATTGTATCCCAACTGTAGCTACGTCGCACAAGTTTTTGTCCGGCTTCACCTAATTTTTTTTGCAGTATTCTATTTTTGAGTAGCTTGACTGTAGAATTGGCGAGCTCTTTTGGGCTATCGGCGATCAGGACGTCGCGTCCGCTCACGAGGTCCAGTCCTTCGGCGGAAAGGGTGGTCGCCACTACTGGAGTTCCTGTTATCATAGCCTCAAGCACTTTGTAACGAGTCCCCTTGCCACTCCTGATCGGGGCGAGTAAGACATGGGCTGTGGCAAAAGCGTCCCGGATGTCCTCGATCCCTCCCAACACTTCGATTGAGGGATTGCTGGCATATGATTTGATTTTGGCGGTCGGGGAGAAGCCGACAATTTTGAGTTTGGCACTAGGTAATTGTTTGATGATAAGGGGCCAAATTGTTTTCACGATTTCGTCGACTGCCTCGATGTTGGGGAGCCACTTAAACGTGCCGACAAAGAGGACTGTGGGATCCTTAGGCAAGCGCTTTTTGACGGCCACAAAGAAGTCTAGGTCAACTCCATTGGCGACGACGCTAATATTTAGCGGACGACCAAGCTCGGTTTCGATAAAGTTCTTGTCATCATTAGACATGGTGATAAGCTTGTGGGCAAGTCCCCAAAAGTAACGCTCCCAGTATTTGATCTTGGCGATATCAATTTTGAGAATTGGACGGATGAGCGGGTTGGCTTTTTTCATGTAATCCTGATATCCCAAATATTCGATGGTTTGCTCAGCCAGGATGATGGGTACCTTAGTTTCTGGAATGTTGGGCATCATGTAAAAAGTCTCGGCGTGGATGAGATCATACTGCGTACTGCCGAGCTCTTCTGCGACGGCCTTTTTCATCCCAAGGGGAAGGTTGCGGGTCACGACAAAGGGGTAGCTAGAGAGTCCCGCGAGCAAGATGTTGCGCGGTACAAAGGGATTCTTGGTGCGTTTGAAGAGCTCTATCTTGCCGCAATATTTTTGGAGCTCTCTTAGATGCTCTCGCTCAGCCTCATCCTTGATGAGGGCAAAGAGCGTGATGTCGTGATGAATCGATAGATGTTTGAGCAGATTGTAGGTGCGGATCTGGCCGCCCGAGACTAGGGGATAGGGGAGATAGGGGGTGAGCATGAGGACTTTCATATATTTAGGATTTTAGGATACAAGGATTGTAGTGAATAGTCATTTGGTTAGCTTGATAATGGCGTAGGCATCGTTTTCAAATACGAGGGTGTACTCAGATTTTAGCCGCGCAAATTCGTCTTCTTTGTGCGTCGTCACGTAGTAGGTGGCCCCGTCCTGCATACGTAGCTCAGCGTCGCCACCGACTGGCCAACCGTGACGATTAGTCAGATACAAAAACGTGGGATCGCCACCATAGGGAGCAATGACGATGGCGTCCTTGGGTGTGATCTCATCCACTTTGGCGCCTGCCTCAACAATCGCGGGATTATTGATATTAAAGAACCCACGCACCTCAAACCACCCGAGGGCGAGAGAGAGCAAGAAGAGCGAGAGAGCGATAGAGCCATTGAGCCATTGACCAAGACGAGATCGCGCCATGGCAATAAGGCTCTTGGCGCCAATCACACACAGGACTACTCCGGGGGCGACAATGGGCAACTGATAATAGTCGTGGTTGACATTGCCCTTGGCAAAGACGGTCATGTATAGCAGGACCGAGAGGGTCCAGACGAAAAATAGCGAGGTATTTTTCTTCAGGTGCGAAGTGAAGAGACCAGCGATAAAAAGCGCGAATCCTCCGGTGGCAAAAATAAGTCGGTTGAGCCGGTCAAAGATGAGCCAGCGGAAGAAGGCGCCTTTGAAGCGAATCCCGTCCCCGTTGAGTAGCCAAGTGGAGGCAAACGAACCCTCAGGGTGGAGGGAGAAATGATAACGCCAAAGAATGAGTGGGATGAAAGAGCCGAGCGCTACTATGTAAGAGAGGGGGCGGCGGAACACACTGGTTCCCCAGTTCACCATGACCCAGTAAAACATGGGGATCGTCATAAAGATTGCATAAGGCTTGACGAGCATCGCGAGCGCAAACGTTACCATGAGGGCGAGGCCGTGCCAATTCCTGCCCGATTTGACCCAGACAAGACACCAGTACATGGACAAAATAGAGAGTCCCACAAACGTGGGGTCGGGCATAATGACTCGGCTATAGAAGATGTTATATGGCAAGAGGAGATAATAGGCAAGCGTAAAAAGTGCAGGGGCTACCCCTATCAACATTTTTACAATGCCAAAGAGTGCCAGTGCTCCAACGAGGGAAAAAAAGATGCTGACTAAGCGGCCTAGATACTCATGGACACCAAACTGCAGGTACAGCATGGCGACGATGGCATTGTAAAGCGGGAACTCGTTGATAAAGTAACGATTAGGATTGGGTATGTTACCTTCGTTTAGTGCCAAATAACTATCGGACTGGGGGTAGAGCAGGTTAAAGCCTGCCTGCTCAGGCAGGCCTGCCTGCGCAGGCAGGTCGTCTCGCACAAAATTGCGAGCTACCGCGGCTGTATCAGCTTGCCGCCATGAATGCCAGTCAGCCAGAGGAGCGTGCAATCGATAGGTGCGGACCCAGAAACCCACACCAAGCATGAAAATGAGTAGTAGCCAAAGACTATATTTTTTGATCATGTTCTACGGCTTTTTTGTAGTGCATATCGTAGCGCCTCATGATGAGAGCAACGAGAATCCAGAATGTATAGACGACTTTGCTGGACTCAAAAATATCAATGTAGGTGGCGTTGATAAGGAGCGCTACTGTTGCACCGATGAAACCCACTGAGAGAACGAGGTCAAAGGGTACTATCGAGCGCTTGAAAACTTTCCACGCAGTAGAAAGGGCAACCCACAAGATAGCGAGGAAGGCTAGCGTCCCCAAGATCCCCGTCTCTCCGAGCATACGGAGGTAGTCATTGTCCGTAGACTCAGCGTAGGTAAAGTCTCCTACATTGGCCTTGACGAGGGTGGAATAACCAGAGCCCAAGAGTGGATTGCGACGTAAGCCCGCAATTGCATTAGGCCACAAAACGTCTAAGCGGATACCCATTGAGAGGCCGTATTTGAGGGCATTGGGGGAATAGGTGGGGCCTTCATAGACCCTACCCTGCTCGGCAACTGCAGCCTTGCGGATATCCTCTGATTCTTGGGTCACGTCTGTGGGTAAGCCAGGATCGGGGGTGGGCTTGGCAGTGATTGGAGGCATATCCGAACGTGATGCAACTAAATCAAGTTGGGTTTTTTCTGCATCGGTTAAGTCGAGCAAGACCGGTGGATCACGCTTGAACAAGAAAGCAAAGAGTGAGGGTAGCTCGGCCACAGTCCCGCTACCTACTGGCTCTTGTACAAATGGTTGATTAATTATTTTTTGGATTGCTAAGATTTGCTCCCTCGTATCGCGGTTGGGAATGATTTGAGTAAAACGCTCCAGGAGATCACTAAAGCTAAACATGACAATGAGGCTCACAACCATAGTCACAAACCAGCGCTTGAGTGTCCATACAAAACCTCGCTTAAGAGAAATCAAGCTGGCTACAACAGTCAAACCAACCACATAACCGATAAAAGAAGTGCGGGAGGTGGTTAAGACGAGCGACCAGTATGCAAGCAACGAAGTGAGGTAGAGAGCAACACGCTTCCAACCAATCGAAAGCCATGAGGCGGGGATCGTGAGGGCGAGGAGCATCATGAGATATCCTGCTAGATCGTAATGGCCGCCAAAGGTACTAAAAAGTCTCGTGTTAGGCTGTAAATAGAGGCGGACTCCTTTGCTAAACTCTCGGTTCATTGTTGAGAAAGCGGGGAAATAAAAATACTTTTGTCCGATACCGTAGAGCACTACCCCCAGGAGAGCGATGAGGCCAACTTTGATAAATAGAAGCAGGTCCTTCTTGGTGCGGATGGCGCTATAGGTGATGAAGAAAAGCGAGAAATACTCAATGCGCCGCAACCAGTGGAACCACAATTTAAAGAGGTGATCCTGCTGGAGTGGTACAGTCTGGGTAATATAGATCGCACTCAGACATGAGAGAAAACCGATTGCGAGGTAGAGTGCGATTAGCTGGCTGAGACGGTTGTTGGGAAGGGTTATTTTGCGCCGTATGAGTTGGACGACCCAGATTAAGAGTGCAACTAGCACCAAGACATCCTCGAGACGCATTCGCACTATGTAACCTTGGATCAGCTCGGCGAGCGGGATCTTAGGATAGAGCGGAATCATTACGATCAAGATAGCGGTGAGGACAGTGAGGATATTGTCGTCTAACCAAGTAAGTAGTTTTTTCATTTGGAGTCCCCCTTCGTATTGCTGTTTCGCACAGACTGCCTATTCGGCCGTTTTGCGAACCGAATACTTCGGAGGGATATCGCGCTATCATTAATAAATTGTTTCATTGTGCTCTAAAGAATTTTTTGTATTCTACTAATGTGTCGCGACGTGATGGGATCAGGCTAAAGACCGCTAGCCTCATCAGCACTCCAGTATAGATGACAAAGCGGATAAACCATAGTAGGTGCGGGTAGTGCTTGGCATAGATATACTCGATCCCCTTGAGCTCATAAGCTAGGCGATAGGCATTGGCTTTTTTGGTGCTCACGCTACCTATGTGTACTACCTGAGTTTTAGTGGTAAAGTGGACTTTTTTGTGCAGGGATTCTTGGAGTCGACGATACAGCTCTACTTCTTCGGCGTACATAAAGATTTTGTCATCAAAACCACCTGCAGTCTCAAACTCTGACTTGCGGAACATCACACACGCCCCCATCAGCCACTCGGGATAATGATCCTGTTTGTGCCAGTCTAGGTCATAGACGTGATAGGGAGTGGGGAAGAGTTTTTTGACCAGTGGTAATTTGTCCAGCCACCACATCCAGGCCATGACTCTCCACGGGGTCGGGAGATAACCAGCCGACTGCTGCAGAGCGCCACCCTCATAGCGAAGCTGAGGGCCAACAGAAACGATTGAATCGTCATTTTCCATGATATCAACCATAATTCGTAGCGAATTGGGAGCCAAGAAGGCGTCGGGATTGAGCAAGAGCAAGTACTTGCCTTTGGCGAGCGCCGCACCTTGATTGTTGCCACCACCAAAGCCGCGATTTGCCTTGTTGGCAACCACTTTGACCAGAGGTAGATTATTTTTGGTGTAGACCACGGAGTCATCGGGAGAGTTGTTGTCAATCATGATCACTTCGATCTCACCTGGTCGAAATCCACGGCTGTTTAGGGCACTTTGCATAGCCTTTACCGTATATTCACGGGTATTATATGAGACAACGATGACGCTAACTAATGGTTTCGTAATGTTCATTTTTCAATTTACAATTTACAAATAAGTATCAAATTTCAATTTTTATTGAAAGAGTTTAAACCTGCCGAGCTTGTAATGGGGGTGTTTGAGCTGCCGCTCCCCTATCACTTTGGCGGGTACTCCCCCGACTATGGTACCCGCTTCCACGTCGCGGGTGACGACGGCACCGGCGGCAATCACCGCAGCGTCCCCAACCGTAACACCAGGGAGGATAATTGCGCGAGGACCGATAAATACGTAGTCCCCGATCGTGACGGGTGCACCGCTTGCGCTAAACTCAGGCGAGGCTAGATCGTGCTCTTGGCTATAAATCATGACCTCTGAGGCGATATCGGTGTGATTGCCTATCCTCACCCGGTCGCGGCCGTCAATAAAGGAGCCGTAGCCAATAATAGTCCCCTCCCCTACCCTGATGTGGCGCGGGTCAAAGACACGAACTCCCGTGTGGAGGGTGCTCCCTGATCCCAGACTCAGTCCACAGGCTCTCCAGATGAGATTGCGGATCGTGTGTGAAGGGATCCAGGTGGCCACATGCAGCAGCATGAGGAGGAAGTCGAGACCGTAGCTCTCGAGACGGGGCAAGAACTTGTCAGTGAAAGCCTGACTCCAGGTGTATGACTTGCCGTGTTTGTCTTTGAGTGGGAAGTCCATGGTACTATTGTACCCTGTATGGCGTTCAATTTAAACAAACTCCAGCACAATCGCAACCTCGTCATTATAGGGCTCGTATCGATGGTGAATGCCATCGGCTACGGGATCGTGTTCCCGATTCTCTACTCCTATAGCCTACGGTTTGGGCTCTCGGACTTTGGCAATGGCCTACTATTTGCGGTATTTTCTGCCTGCCAGTTTGTCTCCACCCCGATCATTGGGCGACTCTCGGACAAATACGGGCGGCGGCCACTCCTGCTGGTGTCTGTTGCAGGTACTTTTGTGTCGTTTGTGATGATGGCGTTTGCCCCCAACACCTTGGTACTATTCTTGGCTCGGGCGCTGGATGGCCTCACAGCCGGCAACCTGCCTGTCGCCCAGGCCGTGATCTCAGACACCACAACTCCCGCACAGCGGGCCAGGGGATTTGGGATCATTGGGGCTTCGTTTGGCTTTGGGTTTGTCATTGGACCTGTGATCTCGGCGATGACGTTCCACCTGAGCCCTGCCATGCCCTTTTTGATTGCCGCGGCCATTTCGCTCGTAGCCACGATCTTCACCTGGGCATATCTGCCTGAGACCAACAAGCATATGGGGGAGGTCAAGAGTGGCAAACTATTTGACCTACCCAAGCTGTGGCACACGCTCTTTGATCCGCAAGTGGGCATAACATTTATTATCAGCCTCCTGTACTTTTTCTCGTTTGCGCTTTTCCTCTACGCATTCCAGCCCTACGCCGTCAAAGTCCTCAACTTGAGTCCCAATCAGATCTCGCTCCTCTTTACGATCATTGGTGTGGCGGGGCTCATTACCCAGCTGCTCCTGGTGCCGCGGACGACTAAGTGGCTAGGGATCAAACAAACATTCTCATTCGCAATCTTGCTCACAGCGCTCTCATTCGTCCTCTCCTATCTCTCCCACTCGTACTTGCCATTCATTGGTGCAATGCTTGTGCTTGCGCTCTCTAATGGTCATGTCCAACCACTGATAAACACGATCCTCTCACGGGAAACTGATGAGAAATCGCAGGGCACGATCATGGGACTTAATGTCTCCTACAGCTCGATTGGCCAGATCTTTGGGCCGATAGTTGGGGGAGCGGTGGCCACGCTTGGGATAGGATATCCCTTTTTGGCTGGTGCGCTTGTCATTCTTGTGTGTTACCTCTTGTCGTTCAGAGTGATGAGGTCAGCCGCAAAAGAGTCGGCGTTCTAACCTAGGAGTGGGAGCGGGTGTGGCGAGGTGAGATATTTTTTGTATAATTCCAAGTCTTCACCGTGGTCAAAGGCGATCTGGTCCATGGGTGGCAGAGCGTCGAGTGGGAACCAATGCAATTTCGCGACTTCCCTGTCACTATCCCCTACTTGCTTGACCGCCTCAGCTACAAAGATCATGTCCACGTTTTGCCGATCTTCCATCGGCCTGTCGGGGGAATCATTGATTCGGAACAGTCGGACTTTGGTGATCTCCCACCCACTTTCTTCCTGGACTTCCCGCTTGATTCCCTCAATCAATGTTTCTCCTCGGTCAAAGTAGCCGCCAATCAGCGCCCACTTACCAGCTTCTGGCATGTCTAGTCCCTTGACCTCGGCCCGCAAACCCATCAGCACCAGTCCATCTTTGATAACTATGGCGTTGACGGTCACGTGACGCAGGCCAGGACTCGCAACATTACCGTTTTCGAATGTGCAGGTGATCATTTCGCTACCTCCTTGATGACTGACAATGTTTCGTCCGCGCACTTGGCCCAGGAGAACTGTTTGGCACGCTTGAGCGAATTTTTGACCCAATTGGCGCGGTCGCTTTTGATCTCGCGAATTGCGCGAGCAATGTCGGCGGGGTCAGTGGCATTAAAGTAGAGCCCGGCGTCCCCTACTACTTCGGGGAGGCTCGAATTGTTGGCTACCGCCACGGGTGCACCACACGCCATGGCTTCGAGCGCCGGCACGCCAAATCCCTCGTAGAGCGAGGGGAGGACGTAGACGTCGGCGTAGGTATAGAGCGCCTTGCGCGCCTCATCACTCACATAGCCGGTCATGATAATGTCGGCCGCCTCAGGCGAGTTCTTGATCACGTTGAGGGTATCGTCCGCGAGCCAGCCGATGTTGCCGGCGATCACGAGTTTGCCTTTGTAGTTCGCTTCTTTAAGGAGGTGGAAGGCTTGGACAAGTTTGATGGCGTTTTTGCGGGGCTGGATGGTGCCGAGGAAGAGTAAATAGGAATTAGGAATTAGATTGTAGTTAGACAACATTTTTGGTGAAATTTTTGGAGATACGTTAAACATATCGGCGTCGTAGCCGTTGGGGACGACGCCTATTTTTGCTTCCGGCACGTCGTAGAGTTTGGTGAGGTCATGCTTCGTCGCCTCCGAGACGGCAATAACGTGCGCGGCCCGGTTGATAGCAGAGTGCGTCCAGTGCTTGAGTTTGTACAAGTCGCTTGGTAAGAAGAGTTCGGGGAAATATTCGTAGGCGAGATCGTGGATCGTGACGACGCTCCTGGCACCTGTATTCCACGGGGCGTAGTGAGCGGGCGACCAGAAGACGTCATTCCTCTCGTGCGCGAGCAGGTAGAGCGGGAGTCCTACTCGTATCCAGGCCTTCGTGGGTCCCACCCGATGGTAGTGCCAACCCTCCCGCTCAGGGGGCATGTCACCCTGGAGCGGATCGCGATGATAGAGGTGGAAGTCGATCCCCGTTTCTTTGTTCCAATGTTTTAAAACATGGTAACAGTATTGGCCCGTTCCGACACGGTTTTTCACGTTGGCTTCGTTGACATCTACTCCAATTTTTAATTTACGATTTACTATTTTCAGTGACTTTGTCATAGACCTCCAGTACTTTCTTGGCAGAATTTGCCCAGGTGAATTTTGCAGCTTGTTTGAGACCGAGTCCAGTCATTTTGTCTGACTGAGCGATGGCTTGCGTGATGCCTGCGACGATGGCCGAGACATCGAGGGGGTCTACAAGTACGGCCGCCGCACCCCCCAATTCTGGTAGAGAAGAGACGTTGGAGGTGACAACCGGTGTGCCACATGCCATGGCCTCAAGCACGGGGAAGCCAAAGCCTTCGTAGAGCGAAGGGTAGGCAAAGACCGTAGCGGCGCAGTATATGCCTGGGAGGTCAGGATCAGGGACATAGCCTAGTGTCTGGGTTTTGACCCCCCAACCGTGTTTGCCCACAACGACGAGTGGGATGTCGACATCTTTCATCGCTTGTGTCAACCGGACCAGGTTTTTGCGGGGTTCTTGGGTACCTACCGATAGCACAAATTGATCAGGTAAATTGTACTTCTTTTTCACCCGATCAATTTCTTGTTTCGTCTGCGGTTTGTAGCGACCGTCTATCCCTGGATATATCACCGTGATACGCTTAGATTGTATGTCATATATCTCCATGAGATCATTTTTGGTACTCAATGAATCGGTGATGATGTGGGTCGTATTTTTGCTCAGTCGTGCCAGGCGCCTGCGCTGTGTGGTACGAATGAGGGAGTTGAGCGTCTCTGGGTATTTGTGAAACACGAGATCGTGCACGGTAGTGACAAGCGGGAGGGAGGAATAAGGCTCTGACCAGTCTGAGGTATGGATGAGGTCGGCACTGCCTGTCAAATATTCAAACGGGATAGGTAGTGTGTTGAGCGCGATCCCGGCCAAGACTGGTGGGACGGGCAGGATCCTCCACGTGGCCTTGTTCCACGGAACTGTGCGGGCGAGACCAGCAAAAAAGGGCCACTGGCGCAGTGTCCCTGCATACAAAGTGAATGTGTGGGGTGTGCTGTGGGTGAGGAGCGCAGATACAAGTCCGCGCGTATAGCGGGCAACACCAGAACCCTCGTAACACATCTGGGAGACATCGATCGCAATTTTCATTTTACGATTTACAATTTACAAATAATGGGTTACTTTTTGTATATATCGAGCGGAATGCCCGTGAATGACACCTCGCTTTCCACAGTATACCCTGCCTCGCTCAGTTTGGCTGGGCCAAGACCGCTTGGGTCAAATATCGCTTCTGCGTATCGTATGTAATAAATCGTGTCGTCTCTTGTGGCTACGCCACTAGAGGGTTCAAAGACTTGCCGCGCGAGGCCGTAGTAGATGAGTGGTGGCAACTGGTTGCGACTGGGCATAGCGACCGCGCCGTCTTTCGCGTTGATAAAGGCAGTCAGACTACGCCAATCCTCACGGTGGAAGCGCGGGGTCAGCCAAAAGATGCATACACAAACCAGTTGAGTGGCAATGAGAGCGTAGAGCCATGATTGATTCTTGATGTGATACAAGCCGAGTGCGAGGATGAGGAGGTATGAAGGCACCACAAAGAGTACCCGCGTGTAGCTATAGGCAGGGACAAAGAAGGAGACAAGAGCCGCAAGGCCGAGCGTCGCCAACCAGACCCACAACAAGGGATGCACCTTCTTGGCGTGTCTAATAATGGATGTGTGTAAGAAAATGAGTATGAGTACCACAGAGCCATAGAACCAGGGCGGCGTGAAAGAGATGCGACCAATCGCGGTTTTGACCCAAGTAAGGGCGAGCGCCTTCCAGGAGATCCCCCCCACTACCTTGCCCCACTCTGGGATCGCCGTAGCATCGCCCATTCCAAGCCCCAGAGAGCGCAAGAGTGAGGGCACCCAGAACAAGAATGTTGCAAAGGTCAGGGTCAGTGCGATCGCAAGACGTCGGCGTTTAGTTCTCACGAGATAGAGTAATTGGAGTGGCACAATTAAGCATGCGAGATACGAACTCCAGATAGCCAGGAAGATGGAAACGAGGTAGAACAGAGATGATTTTTTGAGGAGGAAATAAAAACTCATGGTGACAAACAGGGTCGTCATCATGTAGGTACGACCCTCTTGGGAGTAGTAGATGAGCAAGGGGTTTGTGGCGGTAATCAATCCTGCGAGGAGTCCGATACGATGGGAATGTAGTAGTTGCCCAAATTTGATCATGACGTACACAAGAGTAACGCCGGCGATCAATGAGGGGAAGCGGAGCGCAAGTTCTGAATAGCCCAAGACGGTCGTCCATCCTTTGAGTAAAAAATGATAGAGCGGCGGCTGGAAATCAGAAAGGGAATACGTGAGGAGTGGGCCGTAGTAACCTTGCAGAGCGAGGGCTTCTATCGCTTCATCCAGCCAGAGTGATTGATTGATCAAAATAAGACGCAATCCAAGTGCGATGCCCAAGACATAGTACATACACCCCAGTATACTATGGAGGTATGAAGTGGTTGCGTGATGCGCTCATTGTGGTATGCCTTTTTGCACTGCTTGCGTACTTGATGCGCGACCTACGCCTCCCCGGACTACCCATGTTCCACGACAGCAATCCCCACATTGCCCGTGCGGTTAATTACCACACAGCTCTGCAGGATGGACAGTACCCACCCATGTGGGCCAAGGACGTCATGGGGGGCATTGGCTCTCCAGTACTTATGCTCAACTACCAACTCCCCTATCTCCTGGGAGAATTGTGGCACAGACTGGGTGCAACAGTCATTGATAGCTACAAAATGACCCTTGGGATTACCTACATACTCTCGGGAATATTGATGTATGGCGCACTGAGGGCGTCCACAGGGAGAGCGTCTGCCTGGCTGGGCGCTGTGATCTACACGTTGGCACCTTACCGTTTTGTTGATATTTTTGTCCGGGGGGCGCTTGGGGAATCCGTCTCTTTCTTATTCCCACCGCTCCTAATCTTAGGATATACAAAGGGTAGTCTAGCGATTGTGACCCTTGGGTGGGCGGGGCTCTTTTTGACACACCCCGTAGCGGCGGCAGTATTTTCGGCATTTTTCTGGGGATATACAATCTTTTTTAAGCGAAATTTTTATTGGCGGGCTTATATTGTGGCATTGCTCATTGCGGCTTTTAATATCTTGCCCACTATTGCACTCACTCGTTTGACACACTATTCCCCTTCACTCTCAGATACCATGCAAATGTTTCCTACCCTGTCACAACTGATCCACTCACCTTGGGGATACGGCGTTTCGCTCCCTGGAGAGCAGGATGGGATGTCATTTGAAGTGGGAGGCATAGCCTGGCTAGTACTAATCACCTCGACCATCATAGCGATTGTGAGGAGAAATAGAATATTGGGATACCTGAGTGGTAGCTGCTGGAGCGCGATTGTATTGATGCTCCCTCCCGCTCTCCCGCTCTACAGTCTTTTTTTGGGTCAAATCATTGATTTTCCGTGGCGGCTCCTCATCTGCGTCGTCTTTGGGACAGCGTGGCTGGGTGGAGAGTTGTTAAACCAATTAATCAGTAAACCATGGAAAAAATGGATAACTATTGCGGTAACTATCGTCTTGGTGATCCAAGCACTTCCGATAGCACATACAAATACGTATTGGAGTCAAGAATATGGTCTGGCTTTTTTTGCACGCGAGACTGGAGATAGCTACGGGGAGTATGCACCCCTAACACGCGAGACTCGTGACTCAGCTCCCTTTGGGGAGCGGGCGGAGTTTGTGGAAGGAACGGGTCTTATAGAGATAGTCAGCGACAGATCAGATGAGAAGCAGTTTAGGATTGTGAGTGATAGCGAAGGTGTGGTGCGTATCAATACGGCATATTTCCCAGGTTGGGTGCTGCCAGAGAGTTGCTATGTAACTGAGCGGACGTTGACTCATATTGACGATTCGGGACTCATTGCGTGCCGGGTGAAACAAGGCGAATCTACTCTGGTAATACGCTTTGTGGCTCCACCTGTCCAAATAATTGGCAACCTGCTATCATTGGCGGGAATTATCACACTCGTATGGTATTTGTATCGGTCATCCTGCCCACCTACAACGAAGCTGAGGCGATCGTCCCTCATGCCCGCCAAGTCTCTCAAGTCTTGACGCAAGCGGGCTACAAGCACGAAGTCCTCGTGGTAGATGACGACTCGCCGGATGGGACTGCACGAGTGGTTAGGGAATATGGAACTAGGAATCAGAATATTCGAGTGATTGTAAGAACAAAGAATCACGGACTGGGTCTGTCGATAGGTGAGGGAATCAGAGCCGCTAGGGGCGACGTGATTGTGGGGATGGACGCCGACGGCAACCATGATCCACGTGACTTGCCCAACATGCTCAAGCATTTGGCGGGTGATACAAAACTGGTAGTGGCGTCGCGGTTCCAAGGCTCTGGCGGGATGAGAGGGTGGCGGATGTTGCCCACATTCCTCTTTAACGCCATGTTTCGCTTGTTTGGATTCCCCATTTGGGATAACACCAGTGGTTATTACGCCGTGAAGAAGACGGATTTAGTCAAGCTTGGTTTGGATCGTATTTATTATGGCTATGGTGATTATCATCTCCGTCTCGTGTTTTACGGGGCACGCGCAGGGTGGAAAATGATCGAGGTTCCTACCACGTATCAGCCACGCCTGGGCGGGGCCAGCAAGTCTAAGCTCTTGCAGATGTCATTTGCATACACTCGCGAAGCGTATCGATTACGGTTTGGATCTGCTGATCACTGAGAGCAAGACCAGAAGGGAGATAGCATCCTTGCTCGGCAATTGTTTCTGTAACTGGGTAAGATCCACCCGTAAGCTTGGCACGCTGTAGAACAGGTTGCGCTCTGGGAGGATAGAAAAAATCGCGAGTGTCGACACCCCGCTCTAACAATTTGGCGCGCAAGGCATCTTTACTCATCCCAAATTTGGCTTGGTCGATAAGAATGGCATACATCCAGTAAACGTGGGTTGCCCAGTCGCGAGTTGCCGGGAGCGTAAGCCCAGGAATGCCCGCTAGCCCCTGAGCATACAGGTTGGCCATGTGAAGTTTGTGCGTTATAAATTCTTCGATATGCTTGAGCTGACCAGATCCCAGCGCGGCCTGCATACTTGTCATGCGGTAGTTGTAACCTAAGTGGTTGTGGATAAAGCGCTTGTCCTGGCTATGGGCGAGGTCTTTGAGACTACGCGCCCGAGCAGCGAGTTGATCATCATCGGTTGTGACCATGCCTCCTTCTCCAGTTGTAATGATTTTGTTGGCGTAAAAGCTAAAAGCATTAATATGACCAATGCTCCCCACTAATTTGCCTTTGTAGGTAGCCCCGTGGGCTTCAGCACTATCTTCGATGACGAGAAGCTGATGTTGCTTGGCAATTGCTATAATGGGATCCATATCGCAGGGATGACCATAGATATGCACTGGCATCAAGGCCTTAGTTCGCTTGGTGATGGCAGACTCTACCAGCCTGGGGTTAAGGGTGAAGATAATTGGATCGACATCCACAAAAATCGGTTGGGCGCCAGTGTACATCACAGCCATCCAGGTAGCAGCCATCGTGAACGCCGGGACAATGACCTCATCCCCTACCCCAATCCCTGCTGCAAGTAGGGCTATGTGGAGAGCGGCAGTACCAGTGTTAACCGAAATTGCGTGTTTGACTCCCAGATATTTGGCAAATTGGGCCTCGAAATGCTCTACGTATGGTCCAGCCGAGCTGATCCAGCCTTCACTCAGTGCCTTAGAGACTAGTTCCTTGGATTCGCGCGTAATGAGGGGGGTATTGACGGGAATCATAGTGAAGTGGGAGGATCATCCCGGTAGAATTTCATCAGCTTATCTCCGGGGAAGGGGCCTTGTTTGACTTCGATTAGAGTGCTGGGTTCGAGGATTTCAAATCCATGTCCACCTGACACTTGGAGCAAGATATCGCCAGTCTCCAATACAACCTCTTTGAT
This sequence comes from uncultured Pseudomonadales bacterium, assembly GCA_964527065.1. Lineage (GTDB taxonomy): Bacteria > Patescibacteriota > Microgenomatia > UBA1400 > UBA12108 > CAJAUT01. The sequence continues at coordinate 9,336 of CAZGNX010000010.1, read as the reverse complement.
CATGTTCCATCCATAGTCATAAACTGTGGCTCGGATTTTACCTTTTTCTAGATAGAGGAACTCTTGAGTAGTGTCCACTTTGTAGTGGACATGAGGATTATGCACATGATCGCGAATACGGATACCTGCAGGGTGAGAAATGAGACCCAACTGGAGAGTGTAGTCATCAGGAGTAAGGAAATTGACTCCTTGAGGGCGGTAGGATTTCCGGATCACAATGGCAAATATTTGTCCGTTTTTCTCGATGTATTCTTTGCCCTTTTCCATGAGCTCATTTTACACTAGCAAGCAAAATCGGGAGAGAGTACTAGGGACTTGAACGTTCATACACATCAACCTGTATGCCGGGATAAACTTGCTGTGTGACGAGTGAGAAGCCAGCACTATTTAGGTTTGACACTCCCTGACCTTAAGAGTCGAAGACATCTACTACGTAGTTGATGTAGACAATACTATCATTTGAAAACTCAGTCATATTTTTTGGCTCGATAATCAGTTTTCTACTTACACCATAATACTTGAGCGGGGCCGATTGGTTGAGACTAGGTAAAGCGTAGGTTGCATCTACGCCATACTGCCCTACTAGAGATTTCCAGTCTTCGCGATGGAAGCTAGGATTGACCCAAAATAGACTAAGAGCGATTATTTGTGAAGCTACAAGAGTGTATGTCCATGCACGAGAGAGATTGGCAAGACCTAGGGCGAGGATGATGAGATAGCCTGGCACAATGTAGAGGACGCGAGTATAGCTATAGACTGGAATTAAGAAAGAGACAAGGGCTGGGATGATGAGAGAGCCTACCCAAATGTAGAGGAGCGGGGAGGATTTTTTCACGTAGCGAAGAACCTGAGCGTGCAGGAAGGAGAGGATGATGAGTAATCCAGCGTATAGCCAAGGGGGGGTAAAGGAAATTCTACCGATAGTGGCTTTGATCCAAGTGAGAGCGAGAGCTTTGAACGAAATCCCGCCCACTACAAGACCCCACGAGGGAGATGTTGCAACTGTAGAAAGCCCAATCTGTAGGGAAGTCCAGAGTGATGGCAGCCAAAATATGAGAGTGAGAACAGATACTAGCTGGGCATAGAGCAGGTCTTTTCGCTTGATGTATATGCAATAGACTATCAGAGCTAAATGAAGAAACCACGTAAGATAAGACGTCCAAAGGAATAAAGCTGAGAAGACTGTGTAGAGTATGATGTCACGGGTGTTACGTTGACTTAGTAAGCGCATCAAGTAATACATTGTGATGGTCACGAGGCAGGCAGTAAGAGCATATGTCCTACCCTCTTGAGAGTAGTAAATCAGAAGCGGATTGGTGGCGACGAGAAGTGAGGCTGTATAGAGCAGTTTTTTACCCCCGATCAAATCCCCAATTTTGCCAGCGAAGAATACAGTAACCAAGCCTGCGATAAGGGAGGGGATTCTAAGGGTTATCTCGCTATAGCCTGCAACACTAGTCCACACCCATAAGATCAAGTGATAGAGAGGAGGTTGAAAGTCAGCGAGGGCGTAGGTCATTAGTGGCCCCATTTGCCCCATCAGAGCCAAAGCTTGCAGTGACTCGTCTAACCACAGTGATTGCCCAATTTGTACAAGTCTAAGGATTAATGCAAGTGAGAGAATATAGTACATATTTATTTAGATAGTCTATCAGTTGCTAGCATGCTGAGGATACCATTCAACCGCCCCCAGTCATAAACAAGTTTGAAGATTAGGAAGGACGGACTCTTGTATGACCAAATGAGGCCTGCAACCAGTGAGACTGGAGGAGAAGTGCGTAGTAAGGCGTAGAGGGTACCGAGCGTGCCATATTTGTATGGCCGCTTGGCTGACCAGCGGGCTTGAAAGTAAACACTCGTTAAGGTGTCTGGGTTTTTGTGATAGCAGATCGCCTTTGTACTAAGAGGACGGACCCCTAACTTGGTAAACAAACTCCAGGTATCTGTATAGCCAATATTGTCAAAGCCACCTACCCCGTCAAACTCAGATTTGAGGATTGCGCGAAAATCAGTCCCAAATTTTGGAGGATTTTTGGGGAACCTGAGTTTATCCTCCCATCCCTCTTGAATATTCCAACACCTTGCCCAGACATTGTCCCAGTTCGCGACCCGCTCCTCAATTGTGTAGGTTCCTACTACCTTGCCTGAGCTAATGGGTGCAATCAAATCTCTCACGTAGTCTTTGTGAAACGTCATATCAGCATCAACGAAAAGTAATATCTTGCTAGTTGCATGTTTGGCTCCCAAATTGCGCGCTATGGCAGGACCTAAATGTTTTTGAGTGATCAAGAAAACTCCCTCTTCTTTGACTATCTCGCAAGTACCGTCAGTTGAGCCATCATCAATTACAATATTCTCGATTGGGACTGATTGATGCGACAATGTACGCAGACATTCTTTAATTGTGGAGACTCCGTTATACACAGAGAGGATGGCTGAGGCGACTGGTTTAGTTTTTGACAAGGTCATAAAATGTTTTCTCAATAGCTTTTATCACGTTATTCATCAGATATGGCTTGAGCTGTTTAGAATAATCGATTCTACCCTTGATACTTAGGGCGGTGACTATACTCTTGGCAATCGCCTCTACATCGTTTGGTTCGACATAGATCCCCTGTTCACCAACAATGCTACGTCTAATCTCATCACTCGTTGCAACAATCGGCAATCCGGCTACCATTGCTTCTAAGTATACGCGGCCAAATGCCTCTTGATGATCTGGGACAAAGCAAAACACGTCTGAACTGGCGTAGTAAGCAGGCATACTTGTAGGTTCGACATTCTTGATCCAGCGGAATTCTCCTTGATATTTACTCAGCAAACTATTAATTTGATGAGAGAGCTCGCCATCACCAATGAGTAGAAGCGAGTAACCGAGCGAAGAAGTGGCCTCAATAACACTAGCAACATTTTTGTACTGAGAGAGTGCTGCCACACACATGACAATGGGATGCGGAAGGGCGAGAGTGACCGGGTGGGACTTGGCGGATTCAACGGGATTGGGGATGTAGACTACTTTGGTACCTATTCTCTGATGCTCTTTCGCCCAGACGAGGGCAGAATGTGAGAGTGCGACAAAGAGATCAGGTGTAGCTTTGAGGTTGCTGAGATCATCATGTCCAATACCAGCATGACCAAACACCACTATTTTGGCTCTTGGTAGATTGTGTTTGAGCAGACTCACTTGCTTTGACCCATTAGTGGCAACGACAATGTCAGCTTCAAAGCGTCTAAGGTGCTCTAACGAGGCGTGGGTAAACTGCATAGCGGAGCGTGCACGCTTGTCTAGGTGGAAGCGGAAGAGAATTTTTTGGATGAAATTGAGAGGTGCTTGAGGGTAGGCGACCCTTTGATGATTGATGATTATCGATCGATATTTAGATCTTTTACTTGGTCCTGCGTGGATCACTTGTACTTTGTGTTGTCGGGCTAAAGCATCGGCGACAATATCAACGAATCGTTCGCTACCACGATTGAGTAAACCGAGGGTAGCATGGAGAAAGGCAATTTTCATAGCAAGGTCCTTTTCAAATTCTTGATGGGGGTTATGACTGAGGCAGCTACTTCATAACTCATAGAGCGAGTAAGTGTAGGATCAGGGACGATTGAGGGTCTTTTGAGTGAGAATACTTCTGGTAGCTCCTCAGTTATCTGAATCCCCTGCTCGATCTTGTATTTGCTACGATTGAACACACCTTTGAGATTGCTGCCCATGCTACTGCGCTGAAGATACATGGCGTGATACAGATAGTTGTTAGTGATATACCAGTTTGCTTTGTCACGGTTTTGAGTTAAGACATTTTCACTGTCGTGATAACCCTCAAGTGGATAGTCGCCTGCGACATGGAGCCCCTTGATCTGCTTCAGGTTGAATAATCTACTCACAAGATGACCGCGCTGGCCAAAGAGATTGTACTCACCAATTGATTCACGTTGTCGATGGTAGACATCACCCATGAGATCGTAGCGACGCACAGCTATGCCTTCGTATCTGCCAGTTGTGGCTTTGACTACCTCCTTGGCGGTAGAACTCGGATACACCTCATCACCGTCGACTATCCAGATCCAATCTGTCTTGGTCTCTTTTATTTGGCGCTGACGGACGGCAGTAACATCAAGTGGGGTGTTAACAGAAATCTGTGTAAATTTGATTTTTGAAGATGAGATACACTTGATGACTCTGACAGTGTTGTCGCTTGAGCCAGTGTCAGTAATTAATAACTGGGTAGCATGTGGTAGCACAGATTGTATAGCAAACCAGACCCATTGATCTTCATTTTTGAGAACCATATGAACTGTGATACCTGCCTGTTTACTTGCCATAACGATAGAGGTAAGCACGCCTGGCGTAGGCGAGAGTGAAGAGCAGTACTATCAGACGCATGATAATTCGGGCGTAACCAGCACCAAGGGTACCAAAGACAGGAATAAGTAAAAAGTCACCAGCAATCAAGATGAAAGAACTAAGTATTCCCGCGTAAGCAAAATATTGAGGTGCATCAAATAGATAAAAAAGCGCTCCAAAGGGTATGGTAGCTGTAAGGATGGCGGTGGAGATTAAGAGAAGCTGGAGGGACTGACTGGCTGCCAAGTACTCGACTCCTACAGTGAGGGTGAGGAGGAGGCTCGAGAATGGGATAAGGAAAAGGACGAGGAGCGCAGAAAAAATAGCAAGAAGGACGGCTTTGCGTAAGTAGGAGTCGAGATGGACTTTGTCGCGGTATTTGGCTACCCGGACACTTAGGACAGAGCCTATAGACCAACCGATCAGAGACGCAAGAGTCGCGATCCTTACTGCCGAGGACCAGATACCAGTATCGTAGGAAGTGAGTAGATTTTTGATGATGACAATGTCGATATCTTCGGCAAGCGAGGCAGAGATGACAGCAACTCCCATCCATTTGCCGACAGTGAGAATACGAAGAAGACTCTGTTTGTGGAAGGAGATCTTGAATAAGGTGGATGGGAGTGCACTGATCCCATAGATAGAGGCGAGAAAGGGTAGTATACCGTAGAGCAAAATAACCGTACCAACCGTGAGATATCCAAGATAAAGGATGGTAGAGCCAATGACCAGTTTGCCAGTTGATTGAATAAGATTTAGGACTACGGCTTGGTTAAATCTCTGAAGTCCAGTAAGGAGTGAGGCGACAAATTCGTACAGGATGACACCCACAGATAACACAAAGACCAATCTGACTAGGTGCGATTGTGCAGGGAGTCGAAGGAGCGAGGTGGCGATCCAATCGGCGCCAACTAGTCCGACTACCACTAGAACGAGTGAGAGGACAATCTTGAGGTAGAGCGAGGTTTGGACAAGTCGCGTGGTCGCGAGAGAGTTGTTCTCTTGAGCTACGAATCGCTGCGAGGTGAGATTGACACCTAGATCGCCTATTTTTGAGAGAATCATGAGCACGGAGAACAGGGCGCTAAAGATGCCAAACTGCTCGGGACCTAGAAAACGCGAGAATATGATCATGGCAATCGCCGAGATACCAGTTGCGACTAGGTTGCCTGTAGTCACCACACTCGCCTGACGCACTCCCTCTGAACCCATTAGTCGCGCGAAGATTGATTTCATGAGATCATTTTAGACTGTCTTACTTGAATTGGGAAATGAAGCGGAGGATGTTTTCCCAGGTAGTGCGAGGTGGCGACTCGATTACCCTGCTTGGGGAGATGTCAGCGGGGTTGTAAGCAATTACATCTTCAACGTGCAGTGTATTGTCTAAGTGACGGTATCTACCCACAACCACAACAGGCTTTTCTAGCAAGCGGTGGGTTGAGTTAAAGGATGAATCGTACGAAAGAGTGTAGACATCACTTGTTGGTAACACTAAGATATCAGTTTCTACCCCGCCAATGAGGACAGCGTGCACCAGTCCCAGCTTGGACATGGGAGTACTGACTCCCCTACCTTGCCAGAGAGCGTAAAGTGCAAAGAGGATGATAGGAAGAACGAGCAGGGGAATCGTGAACTTGAAATTGAGGATGGTGTTTTGTGATTTCCAAATTCTTTTGAGAGCGAGCCAGAGTCGACCAATAGGGTTGTTGATCCGCAGATCGACGTCGAGGATGGGATCATCTAAATTCTGAGTGCGTTTGACATCTAACTCAAGCGCATTAACCCCATTGATTGAGACTGCACGACCTATTCGCCGCTTGCTTTCATTTGTCCTTTGCACCAACCCTTCTTTGTCGGCCATTACGATAATGATACCAATACGAGGCTAGTTGGCAAGTGAGTACAAAGTAGAGACTGGGCAGAATAGGGAGCAGGTAGCGTGGGAAGACGAGGCGGAGGGAGACGAAGGCTAGGTAGAAAGCGATCCAGAGCAAGTGGAGCAAGATAAGAGAGCGCCCAGCTGAGCTTTGTTTAGCTATCGTATATAAGGAGGCGAGGAGAGAAACGGGCCAGAGCAAGCTCCAATTGGGGGCAGGAATGAGTCCTTTATCATCCCACCAAGTACGCCACTCTCCCCTGAAGATAATGCGGAAGATCTCGCCCATGGGGTATTCAGGTACATATGATTTGTAGTAGCGGAGAATGTCGAGGTGGAGTGTGAGAAAATCGAGCGGAGGGTGAGAGAAGAAGAAGGCAGAGTAGCCGAGAATGTAGACAAGTGCCGAGAGAAAGAGGGTGCGGAGATAGGGCGGTAGTAACTTTTTGTTGCTGATCATCAAATAGAGCATGCCAACAGTTGTGAGGACGAGGCCGATCGAAAACGATTTGCTGAGAGCAACAAGTCCCAAGACGAGCATGGGTGGGTAGATCTTACCCTTCTCTTCCCGGTAGAGCCACAATAGATAGAGGAAAAGGGTGATAAAGAAAGTCTGACCTAGATCTAGGTATGGGCGAGTCAATTGCTCCGCTACGAGGCGATCGAGGAGAAAAAGCATGGGCGGGAGAAATAAAAAGAACCCCCCCTTGTGAGGTAGTACCTGAGAGGCAAAGAGAAGGAGGAGGTAGCCTATCCCAAGGGCGAAGAGGTATTGGACAAAGAGAGGGTGGAAGGCTAAGAGGCCGAATAAGTATTTGATAAGAGGCTGGAGCTCCCAGTTGATAGAAGTGGGAGATTCTCCCCTAAGATAATGGATCCCCGCGAGTGAGTAGAGCTCGGGGTCATCAATGTTGCCACGAAACTCCAATCCATCGCTACAGTTAAGCGCATACTCCGGGTAGTGTTCGTCAAGCTTAAACTGGTTGCGGAACTCACGCAGACAGTACTGAGAATATGCATACTCACCAGCATGTACCTGAGTAGATGACAGCAACAAGGCGATGGTTGCGAGGATCATTTTCAGCATAACACCATTATGACAGATAGACTGAGATATAATGGCAAAATGGCAAGCACAAGCGTCAATAAACAATTTGTTGACAAGCAAGTCCAATCCTTTAGAGAGAATGACCCGGAAGATGTAGGGATGATCAATAAGCATCGAATAGTCTTGCAAATGATACTAGATAACAGCGCAAAGTCTGATCGGATACTGGATATAGGTTGTTCGGATGGCAAAATCCTAAAAGAGCTCTTACAAAGAGACTATACCAATCTATACGGAATAGACATCCAAGAATGGGCCAAAACTAGCCTAGTTGGGACAAAAATCAAGTACCAGGATTGTGATATAGAGAAGGAGCCGATACCATTTCGAGGAAAATTTGATGTGATAGTACTATCTGACGTACTCGAGCATTTGTTCTCTCCACAAACTGTGTTATACGATATTCGTACTCATTTGGCTCCTAAGGGTAAGGTTGTCTTTGGGATGCCCAATGCGGGATGGTTTCTCAACGGGCTACTATTGACATTCTTTCCCTCGAAATTATTTGTTTCTACTGCCTTTGGTCCTTGGGGGCATACTCATCAATTTACATTTTTTGAAGTCAAAAAAATTGCTAAGAGTCTCAAATACAAAATCCTTACCCTCAAAGGGGGAAAACTAGATAATTATGCTTTTAAAGCAGGTTTCAAAAAAATATTATTTGACGGATTTGCGCTCGTCTCTCAGCCCTTGATACAAATAGCTCCCATTATCTTCTCGGCGCATATTTTTGGAGTCTGGCAAATTACTCGCCAAAAGGTAGCAAAATCGGCTAGATTCGATTTGGGTCTTTAATTATGTTAAGTTGCCTCTTGCTTGAGACGTTTGACATTGGAGTACAAGATAGTTGCGAGACATGCCAAATACAGTAGTGCAATAGCAATCCAGATGCTGCCCTTGGCATAGAATGGTTTGTATTGGCTGACTTCGTGGATAAAGACCGCGATATTAGTCGTTGTATAGTAACTATCCGCAACTGTGTAGATAGACACAACTTGAAGGGAGAGGAAAAAGCTCAGAAGTAAGATTTGGAGATAATAAGTGAATCGACGATTTCGGGACCAAGCAACTAGACCGGTGTAGAGAAGGTAGAGTTGACTAGAGAGCAGTGGCATAAAGTAGCGTGCCTGAAAGCCAAGTGACCTACCTGATTCCCTTAGATATTGCCAGTCGTAAAAAAGCAAAGCGAGTAAATAGATTAGATTGGCTCCTAAAGAAAATAGTATAAATCTGTCTTTGACTGAATATTTTCTAGCTCTCATTTGCCGATAGAAATGGATAAACAAGCCGAAAAATGCCAGTAAGCCTAACCGATTAGCTGTGCCCCACCATACCTTGGGCAAAACTAAGTGTGACCACTTGAAGATACCCCAGTACCAGACGGATAGTTCTCCAGAAAATTTGATGAGAATTGAATGAAGATAGGTGGAAAGCGAAATCGAGCTCACAGATTTGGATGTTGATGAGGCAAGGTATGGTAGCTTGTTGGCGAGATACTTAGGGAATTCGTACCAACCAGCCACAAGTGAAAAGGCTCCCAAGGTGAGAAGCAAAAAACGCAAATTGTGCAGTAATGTTTTGGACTGACTCGAAACTATGATTGCCAGCAATATGAGAGGTAACATGATGTATGCCTGGGGTTTGGTCAACATATCCAGCCCAATAGCCACTCCTATGCTAGGAGCAAGTGAGTATGACCAACCAGAAACCATGTACCGCGTGAGATAGTACAGAAAAATGGCGAACAAGAAATTGTGGAGGTTATCGGAGTTTACGCCTGCTCCAATAAATGTAGTCATTGGGTAGAGCAGAGTGAGAGTGGCTATAAGGAGAGACTCGGCAGGATTGAGAAACAGTGAGTAGGTATAGAAGGTAACCAGTATCGTCCCAGTAACCAAGATTAGAGATAATAAGCGAGTGGAATAGAGCCTAGAGAGCAAATCTTTGGGACTGCTGAAGCGATACACCAGTGAGGTGGCGGCGTAGTAGAGAGGGGGGTAGACAGCG
>CAZGNX010000009.1:0-25760 GCA_964527065.1 uncultured Pseudomonadales bacterium | reverse complement strand
ACGATCCCCAGCAGAATACTCTGCAGTATATTCATAAGTACTCGTTACTTTTTTAGATCCTGCTTGAGTTCTTTGTACCAATCTGCTAGTGCTTGGCCAATGACGTCTTTGGCGCCCAGCCCGATCGCCAGTCCAAAGCCGAGTGCGAGCATACTGACAAAGCCTATGAAGAGAATATTAATAAAACTAGAGGCAATTTTGAGTTCGGAAAAAGCAGCCAGTGTAGTAATCGTCACCAAAGTATAGCTGGCTATCTTACCCATCAGACGAGCTGTTTTGAGATCAACACTCGCGAGGGCACCTTTAACTATTCCTTCAACTATGCCGGCTAATAGGACTCCGATAGCCATTACTATCACAGCGGAGATGACATTGGGGATATAGCTCAACACTCCGCCCAAGACTGTCGACACTGCGGATAAGCCAACGATATTCGTGGCGGCGATAAAGAATGTCAGAACGATGAGCCATTTGAGCACTGTCCCGATGACATCCTCAACTTTTTGAGTTATTTCTGCTTTGACCAGGAAGGCTTTGAATTTGCTATCCTTGATCAAGGTCTCGAAGCGTAACATTTGTAAGCTTTTGACAGTTACCGCTTTTACCCAGTTACCGAGGACTATGCCAAATACTCCAACCACAATAGCTCCAAGTATCTGGGGTAGAATTGCAAATGTTGAACTTATTGCAGAAGTCCAAGCAGCGTAGAGCGCGGTTTGCCAAGCCATGATATCCATAATTAACTCCTTCCACCAGAAGATGGACTAAATGCTTTGATAATTGTTTGAGTAGTCAAGTAAATAGGCATGGCCAGGATTGCGCCAGCTACCCCACCAAGCGTGAAACCCACCAGGAGGGCAAGTATTGTGACGAGAGGCTGGGTTCCTGTGGCTGATTCCATAATTTTGGGGACAATAAGGTTATTCTCCAGCTGTTGTATGAAGATACTTAGGAGCAGACCACCTAGTCCAATAATAGGTGAGACTGTTAGTCCCATCAGAATTACCGGAATAGCTGCAATCGTGGGCCCGAGGTTGGGAACTGCCTCAAGAAGTCCAGCCAGTACAGCTAAGGGCAGTGCATAGGGAATACCAAGGAGTAGTAAACCTATGTATGTCATAACTCCTATAATGATCATAAGAATTAACTCTCCCCGCACCCAACCGCCTACTTGCTTTTCGACGGCTAATACAAGTCCCTCTGCTCTCTCTTCGGCTTCGTGATCGGGGAAAAATCGCAAGAGATAGCGATGGAGGTGAGGGCGCTCTAGTACAAGGTAGTAAGCCATAAAGAAGAGGGCAAGGATATTCATAATGTTGGAGAAGGCTCCGGCGGCTATTTTGAGGAGATTGGAAGGGACAGCGTTCAGATAACTCCCGGCTACGTTGGTATCAAGCTGAGTGTTAAAGATATTTTCTAAATTATGCATGTAAATAGGCACGAGAGTGGCTATGTCCCTAGTTTGTGCAACCACCGCCGGCACTAGAGACGCAACAACAGTTGAGATGAGGGCGATGAGCCCAAAGTAGACAACGAGCATGACTAGAATTATTGGAATTTTAATTTTTTTGGCTAGCTTGACGAGAGGATTAACTGCAGTCATAAGGATAAAAGCGATAAAGAGAAGGACGAGGATACTACGAACCTGATAAAGGAACCATAAAGATAATAGAAAGCTAATGGTGAAAATAATAGTTTTGCGCGAGATTTCTATAGTCTGTGTGGTCATCTTAACCTTTGTGTTTATCATACCACCCTCCTTCGCTTTAGCTTCAGGCGGGCAGGTTTTATCCTTTTGTATCTATATCGTACCAGATAACCGATTGTTTGTTAAACCAAGTCATTTGCCTTTTTGCATACTGTAATTCTCTCCTCACCCAATCTGCAACCATCTCCTCATGTGTCAGCTGTTTTTCGAGAAAATTGGTAATACTGGCATACCCTATGGCAGACATAGACTGGATATTTTTCCCGTAACGCACAAGAAGTGCTTGTGTCTCGACGACTGCACCGCACTTAATTCGTGCTAAGACTCGCTGACGAATCTTACTACTATAATTCGAATTATGGTAGTAACGTAGACCGATCATTTTTGCCTGATGATAGAGTGTAACCTGTTTGAGATTAGATACAGATTGTGCTATTTCGATTGCTCTCAACAATCTTCTCGGATTTGAGACATCGCTCTGATTCATCGAGTCAAATTTTGACTTATCCAGCTTAATTAATCTTTGCTGTAGTTCACTTACTGAATGACTGTTCAACTCGTCTCGCAGCGATTGATTGATGGGTACCTGCATAGTCGCGATACCGTCAGTGATCGCTTTGACATATAGTCCTGTGCCGCCCACGACAATGACTTGCTTACCCTCTCTCCATGCTTTGCTCATGTGGGGAATGACAGAGTCATACCACACGGCGACTGAGCAGGGCTCATCTGAACTAACAATATCGATGCCGTAGATAGTTACTCCTTTGGGGTGGTCTTTGCCGGTCACGATATCCATGCCGCGATAGACCTGACGCGAGTCGGCGGAGATGATGATGCTGGGAGCCTTGTTTGCTTCCTGTATCGCCCTAGCAGTTTTGCCAGTTCCCGTGGGTCCTACGATGCAGAGTAGATTGTTCATAGTGGTTCTCTTATTGTATAAATTGCAGTGTTTTGGCGGACAAAGTTGAACTGTTTTCGTTCGACAGGCAAACTCAGTTTCTTTGCGTAGACCTCCAGAGAATCCATCCAGTTAATACCCCCTCTGACCTCGATGGGCTCGTCTATCACACAGCAAGGGAGAATTATAAAATCTTTGTGATACTTGGCGGCGGCATCTAAAATCTTAATATTTGATCCGTGCGCGTGGAGTCCGATCAGCAGATCAAAATTTTGCGTTATGTTTTCCTCAAATGGTAGTGTGATTCTATGTACTTGATTACGATCGGTGATTAAGACCCGCTTGTTCGTGACGATATCTTTGTATTTGGGTGGCAGTGGTTGATCGATTGGGTCGACAACGGCTACTTCCCAGCCCCTAAGGTTGAGTAGATAAGCCAGGAGTCCTTTGCCCCCTCCCACATCCAGTGCCTTGCGCGGGGAATAGTTGTCCGCAAGCCACGAGGCTATTACCTGAAAACGAAACTGATGGGGATAGCGGCGGGTATTCATGGGCTGATTATACCGTTTGAAGTCACTACTATGATTCGAATTATGGTAGTAAATGGCACAAGTCTACTAGTATGGACCCTGAAGGCTATCTTGAAGACTAACTTTAAGACTAACTTGAAGGTTAGGACGAAGCGGAGGAGTAGGATTTGAGGGCAGAGCGCCAGATCCAGAGAGCGATTTTGAGTTGCGCAAAGGCGAGCAGTGCGAAGCCGAGCAAGTACCATGGATTAAAGTATCCAAAAATGAGATTAGCGGGGACTGAGGCCATGAGCGCAAAAGGGAAGATATATGTCATGAGATTCTCGCCAATCCTGCCATACATGGCCACGGGGAAGGCTCCCATCCGTTCAAGATCGCGGTACAACATAATAGTGTTGTCGACCTCGAGATATTTGACGCCAACCGCGATAATGACGATGTGCCAGGCAACAACCATCAGGGTGGCGAGAACAATAATGATGAGTAAGAGTAAAACGCTCGTGAGGGTAATCGCATAACCCGCATGTACCCAAGCCCAGGCAGTGAGGAAAATGTAGGGAGTGGTGACAATAATATCGAGTGGATCGGTAAAGGAAAAGAGGCTATAGAACAGCTCGGAGAGTGGGTTGAGTAAGTAAAAATCAAAGGTGCCATCCACCACTTTTTGGCGGAACATATACACCCCGCGCAAAAAGAGTTGGCTGATTGTCTGGACCAAGTTGAAGAGCATCAACAAAAAGATCGCTTGGTTCAGTGAATAACCGGAGATTAGCTGCGCTTTGCCCACGACCACATAGACCAGTAGAACCGCTGTGGCTAAGCGGAATAACTTGCCAAAAATAAAGAGTAGGGCCGCGCCGCGCGAGTTGGCCACTTGGCTCTGAAACTGCTGGGTCGTGAGTTTGAGCCAGACCCGTAGATAAGCTTTTAGCATGTGTTTTTTCATAATGTCATCGTTCCTTCGACTTCGCTCAGGACCTATCGGCCCTCAGCCTCATATGATTTCATCCCCTTTTGCCAGATGAGGTGAGCTAGCACTCCTAAGATACAAGTCCAGCTGAGGCCGGTGAGTAGGTGTCCCATCAAGGAGGGATCCTGTCCCAAATAGATTTTGAGTGGTATATAGAGGAGGTATGGGAAGGGGGTCAATAGCATTACTTTTTGCCATACAGCAGGGAGCATGTCGAGCGGAAACATGGCGCCGGTGGCAAACTCCATGATCACCATGAGCAGGAAGCGGGGCGCCCACACGTCTCGTGACCAGAATGCGAGTGAGCCAAAAATAATGTTGATGAAAAAGTAGATGAGGATAGCCAAAAGCACGAAGCTAAGAGCTAAAAGCAATTGCAGAGGATTTGATTGGATAAATACGGGAGGGGCAAAGATCCAAATCAGGATTGGGATCTCGATGGCGATAAAACTTAAGTTAAAGAGTTTATCGGCCAAGTCGCGGGTGAAGAAGAAACGGAAGATCCCGATGGGGCGCATAAGCGGGATGGTGAGGGTCCCACTATTGATCATCCATCCGAGGTCGATGGTACGAGAACCCATGACGAGTGAACGCAGGATCGTCGTGCCAAAGAGATAAGTCATAATGGCGGCAAATGAATAGCCGTAGATGTCCCCTCCTGAGCCAAGGACAGCACGCCAAATGAAGAAGGGGATCAAAAAGACAAAGACTTGACGGACTCTCCACATAAGCATGTTGAAACGGTAGGCAAAAATCTCCTGGAAGGTAGTTGAAAAGAGTGAGAGATATTTGTTCATTACTTGTCTGAGAATACTTGACGAATGACGTCTTCGATCTCGACCTCTTTGATGTTAATATCAACAATGCTCGCGTCTTTGAGCAACTCAGCGGCTTTTTCGGCTACTTTGGACCGTAATACCTTGTGAGTGGTGATCTCGCCGCTACCTGAGATGACTTCGATGATTTTGTGTTTGCTAAATTTGACGATCACGTCAGACAGCAATCCGTCGTAGAGGATGCTCCCCTGATTGATGATGATCACCCTATTGCATAATTCTTTGACGTCATCCATGTAGTGACTGGTAAGGATGATGGAGCCGTCGCCCTTTTGATTATATTGTTTGAGAAACTGGCGCATGGACTGTTGCATGACGACGTCGAGCCCGATTGTGGGCTCGTCTAAATAGAGGATTTTGGGTGAGTGGATTAGGGCTGCTACAAGTTCGGCTTTCATCCTCTGTCCCAGGGAGAGTTTGCGCACCTGCACGTTTAAGACATCTTCGATTTCTAGCATAGAGACCAAGTCTTTGAGTGTTTTTTTGTAGGTAACTAAGGGAATGTCATAGATGTCGCGGGCAAGGTTGAACGACTCGATGGCCGGCAGGTCCCACCACAGCTGATTCTTTTGCCCCATCACGAGCGAGATTTGGCGCAGGAAGTCATACTCACGTACCCACGGATCAAAGCCAAGTACCCGGACGGAGCCGCTCGTAGGGTACAAGAGTCCAGAGAGCATTTTGAGCGTGGTGGTTTTGCCAGCGCCGTTGGGGCCTATAAAGCCTACGAGCTCACCTTCGTCAATCACAAATGAGACGTCTTTGACTGCCTCCTTCTCCTCGTATACTGGGCTCACCAAGTTTTTGAGCGATCCGAGTAATCCCGGTTGTTTTTTGGAGACAGAGTAAGTCTTACTGAGTGCATCAACGAGGATTGTGGGTGCCATGGTGTGATCTTACCAAATGGTCTTGCGTAGCGGTTTGGCTGCCTTGAAGTTGACGACGTGGTGAGACTTAACGGTCACCCGTTTGTCGGCCTTGCCAAAGGGTACAACGTCCTTGGCTCCGACTTTGCCGATAGAGAGTGTACCTACGCCAGAGAGAACAACTTTGTCGCCTTTTTTAAGGGTCTTCACCACTTCATTTAGAAATGTATCAATAGCGTCTTTTGCCGTCTTTTTGGTCATGTGGGCAGATTTGGCAATAATGTCGTAGTAATCAGATTTTTTCATATAGTTCTCCTTCGGCTGTACTCGAGACAAGCCATGTAAAATAATTATTTCGCGACCTGTTGGGCGCGGGTTTCGCGGATGACGGTCACCGTGACTGTGCCTGGATAGGTCAACTTCTCTTTAATCTCATCTCGGATATCTGAAGCGAGCCTAACTGCTTCATCGTCTGTCGCTTTGCTTGGGTCAACCATTACACGCACTTCGCGGCCCGCAAGAATTGCATAAGCTTCAGTGACGCCTGTCTTGGACAAAGCGATGTCTTCGATATCTTTGAGACGCTTTACGTATTCTTGCACATTTTCGTAACGAGCACCAGGGCGGGCGCCAGAGATGGCGTCAGCGATGTAGACGAGCATAGATTCTTTGCTCGTGAACTCTTCGTCTTCGTGGTGCTGGGCGACACAGTCGATCACGGCTTGAGGCATATTATATTTCTTGAGTAATTTGACCCCCAGCTCGACGTGACTCCCCTCTTCGTCCGTGATAATCTTGCCGATATCGTGGAAGAGACAACCCAAGCGGACAATGTCGACATTGGCGTGAGTTTCGCTGGCAAGATTCATGCCTATGCGCGTCTCTTCTAGAGTATGGGCCAACATGTTTTGGCCGTAAGAACTACGGTATTTGAAGCGGCCAAGCATCGCGATGAGATCTTGGGGAAGATTGTAGGCACCTACCATGTGGCAGAGTTTTTTGCCTTCTTCATACATAACCTTTTCGATGTCGCGACGGGCTTTGGAAACGTATTCTTCGATTCTGGTGGGTTGGATACGGCCATCTTTGATAAGTCGCTCTAGGGCGATGCGGGCTACCTCGCGGCGAACTCCGTCGTAGCAAGAGAGACGAACCTCCCCTGGTGTCTCGTCCATATCAATGTCAACACCAGTGACTTTTTCGAAGGTACGGATGTTCCTGCCCTCCTTGCCAATGATGCGACCTTTGACGTCGTCGTCGGCTATTTTGACCGTGGAAATCGTGAACTCGGCGACATACTCGGTCGCCCCGTGATGCATAGCATCGATAAGTAGATTTTGGGCTTTTTCGTCGACAGTCTCTTTGATCTCATTTTCGCCAGCGCGGATGCGTTCGGCAATTTCGCGTGCTAGTTTTTTATCGACCGCTTCTAACAGAATTTCTTTGGCTTTTTCTTTGGTAAGACCACCGATTTTCTCTAACTTTTCGACTTGTTTGAGACGAAGATCGGCGATCTCAGACTTGGTAACTTCGATTTCTGCAAGACGTTTAGTAATTTGAGAATCTTTGTTGCTGAGATCTATCTCTAGACGATTGAGCTTCTCCTCTTGTGCGCGAAGTGTGTTTTGGAGCTCCCGCATTTCGGTTTGTGCTGTAGCCCTGATTTTGTCAGCTTCTTCCCTGGCAAACGCGATGACCTCCATGGCGGCGGACTCAGCGTGCTTAACAGATTCGATCGATGAGCTACGCGGTGACACGGTCACTGCTTTCTCAGCTTTTGGTTCAGTCGGCTTAGCAATTTTGACCGGTTTGACTCGACTCGGCTTGGTGAAGGTGGCGAGCAATGATTTGAGTAATGTACTCATAAAGGACTCCTAACAAAACATTTGTATGCACTCTAGAGAAAAAGCGCCAAAAGAACAACCAGTTTAGGTCAAAACGGAGTTATGAACAGAAAACAAATGGTTTATCATGGTTGGTCTCTCTAATTGTCTAGAATGTAACTACATTCTACTCTGATTCCCACGATTTGACAACCTCCGTGATCTTGTCCCAGGCGAAGCCTTGTCTCGCCAGGTACATCGAGATTTTTTGCCGTTCTTCCCCGCTTAATTGCCGGGATACTCCCAATTTCTTTTCCAGTAAGCGCTTGATCGTCTCTCTTTCATCTGCCGCCTCACTTATTACGCTGGCCACCGTTTCGCGGCTCACCCCTTTGGCCATCAGCTCTTGGCTTAACCTTCTAGGGGAACGTGGGCGGTGCGTATTGCGCGACTCGATGAACCACCTGGCAAAGGCTAAGTCATCTAGGTAGCCCTTACCGATTAATCGATTAATGAGTATATTTTGCTTGGCAGTTTCTTTGACATCGTATCTGTAGAGGCGGTCACGCACCTCTTGGATACTACGGGGGCGATAAGAGAGGAAGTTGAGGAGTTTGGAATAAATGTGTTCTGTAACATCACTTTCTTTGAGCTTTGATACCCTCTCATCTGTGAGCACGACTCCTTTTTTGAGATTTTGCTTGACGACTTCGTCTATTGCCAGTGAAAATGCAAATTGGCCATCTAGATAAAGATTGACCCTGTTGGGGTTTTGCTTGCCCTGAACAAGACGAGTAATGATTGGCATGCCTGCAGTTTCACTGTGTCACAGTGTCACTTCTCTTAATTTTGTCCCAGATCTCTTTTTCGAGTTTTTTGGTGAGTTCGGGTTTTTCTTCTAGAATGATTTTGGTCGCTTCACGTCCCTGGGCGAGCATCTCGCCGCCATACTTGAAGAAAGAACCTGATTTCTCGATAATTCCAAGCTCCACTGCCACATCTAATACGCCACCTGATTTTGAAATACCGCCCGATGTCATAATGTCAAACTCGGCTAGCTTGAAGGGTGGAGCAACTTTGTTTTTGACAATCTTGGCGCGGTGACGCGAGCCCACGATAACCTCCCCCTCTGTGATATTGCCAATTTTGCGCATATCGATGCGGATAGAGGAGTAGAACTTGAGGGCTTGGCCGCCGGCGGTGGTCTCTGGATTGCCAAACATGACGCCAATCTTCATCCGCAACTGGTTGGTGAAGATCATGACGGTATTGCTCTTGCTGATGGCGCCAGTGAGCTTGCGAAGAGCCTGAGACATGAGGCGAGCTTGCATCCCCATGACGGCGTCGCCCATCTCGCCCTCGATCTCGGCTTTGGGGACGAGTGCAGCTACTGAGTCAACGACAATCACGTCCACGGCTCCTGAGCGGATCAAGGTCTCGGCGATCTCGAGCGCTTGCTCACCGGTGTCAGGCTGGGAGATGAGGAGTTCGTCGAGATTGACGCCGACTGCCTTGGCTCTGGCGGGGTCGAGAGCATGCTCCGCGTCGATGAAGGCGGCAGTCCCGCCTCTCCTCTGTGCCTCGGCGATGACGTGGAGACACACAGTTGTCTTACCTGAAGCTTCGGGGCCGTAGATCTCAGTGATGCGTCCGCGGGGGAAGCCGCCGATACCAAGGGCTAAATCAAGTGCCATGGCGCTCGTGGGAATGCTCGCGATATCCATATGGTGCGACATGCCGAGCTTCATGATGGAGCCAGTGCCAAACTGCTTATCGATCTGCTCCATGGCCACTTTGATTGCCTGAAGTTTTTCTGTTTGTAAATTGCTTTTGGGGGTGACTGTTTTTTCGACTTTATCTGATTTTTTGACCATACATCCTCCTATAGATTTATCCTAGCTACTACTATGACCAAATAGTACCCGAATGTCAATGGTTCGACTACGCTCACCAGCATAGCCAGATTCTGAAAATTTAGCGCTTGGGGGATTGTTTCTTGCGCCTAGCTTTGCCACCAGTGCCGACCATGCGGCGCTGACGGGTGCGGGAGTCTCGTGTTAACAGTCCAGCGGACTTGAGGATACCGCGATAGGCGTCGCGGTCGAAGAGCGAAAGCGCACGGGCAATGCCGTGAACGACTGCGTCCAGCTGTCCCATCTTGCCAGAGCCTGAGACAACGGCTGAGACTGACATCTTGGTGAGGGTACTCGTTAGTAAGAATGGTTTGCGATATGCTGCCTTGGCAGTCTCTCCAGGGAAATAGAGCTCGGCGGGTACGCCATTGACTACCAGCTGTACACCTGCGTGCTCAGGGACGCTGGCTGTTTTGTAGAGACGTATACGGGCGTTGGCACTTTTGCGCCGACCCACGGCGTAGGTGTAAGTGGCTTTTTTGGGACTGGCTTTTTTGGGTGAGACTGCCATATATTAATCTTCTTTCTTAAATTGTGCAGTGTGAGGATGCACATCTGACTTATAAACTTTTAAGCGTGACATACGAGGATCATGTAGCTTATTTTTAGGTAGCATACCAGAGACAGCGCGCTCGATTACTTTGCGGGGATCACGATTCATTAGATCACCAGCTGACTCTTGGCGAAAACCTCCAGGGTATCCAGAATGACGTGAATAGCGCTTGTCCTGGAGTTTGTTGCCGGTTAAGACAACGCTCCCCGCATTGATGACAACCACAACATCACCCATATCCATATGGGGAGTGTAGTCCGTCTTGTGTTTGCCTATGAGCAAGCCTGCGAGGCGGGTGGCCAGGCGACCAAGCGTCTGACCTTTTGCGTCTATGAGATGCCAAGTTCTTGAGATAGCGGCGGTTTTGACCATACTCGTAGAATTTTTCATTTGTCACCTCTTTTGCCTGTGCGCTTAACTAATTTGGGTGCGGCCTTGGTGGCGGTTACTTTTTCGGGAGCGATAGTTCTTACCCCTGTCGACTTTTTGGTCACTACTGCCTCTTCGACTTTGGCTTCTTTGCCTACTGCCAAAATCTTGCGCTTGGTAAGGGCAAGACGAACCATCTGAGCGTTGTCGCCACGACGACTACCAATCAAGGTTGTCTTGGTATAACCACCAAGTACTACCTTGTAGCGAGGAGCTATCTCGTTAAAAAGTTTGGACACAAGGTCGGAATCTTGGATATAGGCCTGTACAACTCGCCGATTCTGCACAGAGTCCACTTTGGCCCTTGTTAAGAGTTTTTCAAAAAATGGGGTAAAAGCCTTGGCTTTGGTTTTGGTGGTTACCACTTGCTCGTGGTCAATCAAAGCATAAACCAAGTTTTTCATCAGAGCCAGGCGTGCCTCTCCATCCCGGTTGAGTTTGTAACCACCGATGTGCTTTTTCATGCGCGCTTCAAACCTTTCGCTGATAAAGCCTCGTCAATCAGATCAACTGATTTACCACCAAGATTTTTGACGTTTTTGAGATCTTTGTCGGTGGCACCTCTTAGCTCGACGGCAGTTTTGTATCCGGCGGCTTTGAGTGCATTGGCTACCCTAGTGGGGAGACCAAGATCATCGACCAAGACACTGGTTGTAAGAGCAGTTACCTCTTGTAGGCTCTGTGACAGTGTCGGAGTGACTATTTGCTGGAACGCAGTCACCAAAATTGAAGCGGCTTCTTTGAGCGCAACTGAAGGAAGAATAGAGCCATCCGTGACAATCTCGATTACAACTTTGTCATAGTCAGTACGGCGCCCGACACGGGTAGCTTCGACTTTGTAAGATACGCGCTCAACAGGCGAGAAAATCGCGTCAATGGCCATACTACCGATAGTCTCGGCTGGACGCTCTTCGGCTGAAGAGTAGCCGTAGCCTGTGGCGATTGTGAGCTCTAGTTCGAGTTTTGCGTCTTTGGAAAGCGAGGCAATGACCGCGTCACCATTGACTATACGGACGTTAGGTGGGGCGATAATGTCTTTGGCGGTGACGGTCTTAGCCCCTTTGGCGGAGAGTTTGGCGATTACTGGTCCCTCACCTTCGTAGGCAACTTTGATGGCCTTGAGATTTAGGATCAAATCGATCATATCTTCTGACATGCCAGCCAGGGTCGAGAATTTGTGAGTTACTCCACCTACTTTGACCTCCGTGATTGCAGCCCCACGGAAACTTGAGAGCAGAGCGCGACGCAATGCATTGCCTAAGGTGTGACCAAAACCGTTTTCCAGCGGTTCTATGGCAAAAATGCCAAAGTTGTCCCGCTCTTCGATCGTGTTTACGACAAAATTCATTATTTGCATAGAACCCCCTTTATATAGCGTATTAACGTGAGTAAAACTCAACAATTAATTGTTCGTTAATAGCCTCAGTGATGTCAGTCCGCTCAGGTAAGCGAACTACCTTGCCTGCCGACGCCTTGCGCTCGAGCCAGGGGGCAGGAGTATTGTCTTTGTCTTCTAGGCGAGATTTGATGTAGGGGATGGCGGAGGCGGTTGATGTAAGGGAGATAACATCACCTAGTTTAACGATATAGGAGGGGATGTTGAGTTTTTTGCCGCCCACCAAGACGTTGCCATGGCTCACCAGCTGGCGACCAGCGGCGCGGGTTGGGACAAAGCCAAGTCGATAGACGACATTGTCTAGACGGCGTTCGAGCAGTGAAAGCAATACCTCGCCTGTTGCAAGTGGGTGACGAGATGCGATGGTGTAATATTTTTTGCATTGGCGTTCAAGGATTCCGTACATGATTTTGGCTTTTTGTTTCTCGGCAAGCTGGACACCGTAATCAGAAACTTTTCGGCTCCCTTTGCGGCCGTGTTGACCAGGAGGAGTATTGAGTCGACGCTCAAGAGATTTTGGGCTCCCTTTTAATCCTAGATCTACTCCAAGACGACGAGCTTTTTTGTTTTTGGGTCCGGTGTAGCGTGCCATATTAGCCGTGCCTCGGTTTCTTGGCTCTTGTGCCATTGTGTGGAATAGGGGTAACGTCTTGCATTTCGGTAACTTTGACACCAATTGTTCTCAGCACTCGCAGGGCAGCGTCCCGACCAGGGCCTGGTCCCTTGATGTAGACAGCTGTCTGGCGCAGACCCATCGATTTGGCGGATTCGACCGCCGAAGTGATAGCCTGGGTCGCGGCAAAGGGAGTCGACTTGCGGGAACCTTTGAAGCCGACTTTGCCTGTTGAACTCCAGGCGACAACGTTGCCTGAGTCATCGGTAATAGTCACCACTGTGTTGTTGAAGGTAGCAAGAATGTACATCCTTCCGCTACCGTCGATTTTACCAGGCTTGTTGAGTGACATATTACTTGACTCCTTCTAATTTGGCGGCGTCTTCTTTTTTCATGGCTCCTATGGTTTTGCGTTTACCTCTGAGGGTGCGAGCATTAGTCCTTGTGCGCTGACCGCGACTAGGAAGGCCCGCGATGTGACGAGAACCACGGTAGCTACCTATACGTTTGAGCCGTTGGATGTTTTCGCGAATTTCTTTGCGCAAGTCTCCTTCGACTTTGAATTCTTCGATGATTTTTTGGAGTTTGGCGACGTCAGCGGCGACCAGTTTGTTGGCCCGAATATTACCATCAATCCCGGAGCGCTTGAGTATTTGCTTTGCGACTTTGGGGCCGATCCCATAAACATAGGTAAGTGCTACTTCGATACGCTTGTTCTCTGGGAGATCGATACCTACTAACCGTAACATAGTTTATCCCTGACGTTGCTTGTGGCGGGGATTATCGCACACAACAAATAACACACCCTTACGACGAACATATTGACACTTGAGACATCTTTTACGCAGTGAGGCTTGTACTTTCATATTGTTCCTGTAGCAGGAGGGACTTGCCCCTCTCTAACTCGATAAGTAATGCGACCCTTGCTGGTGTCGTAGGGCGTCATCTCCAATTTGACTTTGTCTCCAGGCATAATACTAATGCGATACATGCGCATCTTGCCAGATAAATGCGCAAGTATTTCGTTCCCGTCTTCCAAGGTGACACGGAACATTGTATTGGGCAAAGCGGCGGTCACGGTGCCAATTTTTTCTGTAACGTCCGCTTTACTCATACTTGTTTAGTTGATTGTACCAGATTAGATGATCTGAGACAATGTGGGAGTGGTCAAAATAGAACAACCGTCCTGCGTTACCACGACGGTCTCTTCGAGCACTGCGGATAGTTTACCATCTCGGGTCGCAATAGTCCAGCCGTCTTCCTCGAGAAATAACGCGGGCTTACCTTGCACCCAGATGATTTCGATGGCCAACGTCTGACCCTCGGCCAAGAGAGGAGTTTTTTCGCGTGGCGAAACCACTAGATTGGAGATCATGGGTTCTTCGTGTAGTTCACGTCCGACTCCATGGCCAGTGAGCTCTCGGGTGACATTGTAGCCATACTTCGTGATGGTTGACTGCATAGCGAGAGAGATATCACCTACGAAGTTACCGGGCTTCACTGAGTTTATTGCGTTGCGTAAGCCTTCTTGACCTGCACGTAAGAAACGAGCTTGCTCTTTTGTGATATTGCCCACTACTTTGGAGAAGGCGGCATCCGTGTGATAGCCACGATAATAGACGCCGACATCCACTGTCACCAGATCACCAGACTTAAGAGGTGTGGTGGATGTAGGAATACCGTGAACTATAGAGGAGTTCAAGTTGATACAGGTTGCCCAGCGGTACCCTGGAACTTTGGTAAAAGAAAGTTCGCCACCTTCGGCTTGTATCAATTTGCGCGCTTGCAACTCAATTGCTGCGGGAGTAACTCCTACCTGTGTATACTCATAGAGCAATTGACGAACTCTGCCTAGCATCGCTCCACCTGTGTTCATGGCTGCGAGCTTGTTCATAGATTACTTCAGTTGTGCCATGATGTCATTGTGGATGGTTTCAATATCTCGCTCACCATCGACTTCGATAAGGTTGCCGAAATCACGATAGTACTTTATGACAGGCTCGGTAAAGTCGTGGAACAATTGGATCCGCTTACGGATTGCCTGAAGCGTGTTATCTTCTCTGACCCCCTCATCGAGCCGTCCACTAAGCCTCCAGAGCGCTTCTTTGTCTGAGACTTGGAGGTAGATGACTTTGTCGGCCCCTCCTACAAACTCTTCTGCTTGTTTGGTCGTGCGGGGGAAACCGTCGAGGATGTATCCCTTGGCGTACTCGGGTTTGCTTAAATATTCTTGAATGATGGGTATGGTTTTTTCGTCGGAAATGAGAACCCCCGCATTTAGGGTCTCCTTCATGTAGCGACCAAGCGGGGTCTTTTCTTTGGCCATTTCTCGGAAAATATGACCGCTCGAGAGATAAGGGATGCTCAATTTGTCCCGCAAGAGATTACCTTGTGTGGACTTGCCCGAACCCTGGATACCGATCAATATTAACTTCATATCATCCTTTCAATAATATTTATCTGATAAATGAATCGTAGCTGCGGGCGACCTGGTAGGACTGTGTCTTGCGGTAGGTTTCTAAAACTACCGAGACGACGATTAGTATGCTGGTGCCACCAATCGTGAGGGTTGTGATACCAGTCATGCCTTGTACAAGGCTGGGCAAAACCGCGATGGCGCCGAGGAAGAGCGCACCAGCCAAAGTAGTGCGTTTGACGATATATGAGAGATATTTGGAGGTCTCTTTGCCCGGTCTGATGCCAGGAACGTAACCGCCATTTTGTTTGAGTTGATCGCTAATTTTGTCGGTGTCAAAGACGACCGCAGTGTAGAAATAGGTAAAGCCCACCACCATTACAAAATAAAAGAGATTATAGGCAAAGGAAGTGGGGCTAAACCAGGCGCTAAAACTAGCGGCGGCAGAGGCAATCGCAGTATTGCCTACTCCGGCTAAGACGTTTGCCAGCATACTGGGGGCAAGTACGAGAGCAATAGCAAAAATGATCGGGATCACCCCAGCGTTATTCAATTTGATAGGGAGAAACGTCGTCCCTCCACCCACGTCTTTGCCACCACGGATACGACGGGAATATGAGACCGGGATTTGGCGTTTGGCTTCGTCGATGGCGACTATAGTATAGACGACAAATAGACCCAGGACCACAAAAGCGAGGATGCTTGCAGGATTGACGGTAGATGCGAGCGCGCTTGTCTGGAGGAAGGTCACGGGTAGTCTCCCCACAATGCCGGCAAAAATGAGTAAGGAGATGCCATTGCCAATGCCGTATTCGGTGAGGTTCTCCCCCAACCACATAAGAAAAATGCTCCCGGCCGCCATGGTCGCAAGTAGGGCAAGGAGGGGCAGGGGGGCAGTAGTAGTCAAGAGTCCACTATTTTTAAGGAGCATAAACATGGCCGCACTTTGCAAAATGGCAAGGGGGACGGCAAGCATGCGAGTATACTGATTGATGACGTTCTGTCCTGTCTCCCCTTCCTTTTGCATTTCTTCAAGTTTAGGGTTGATCATGGTCATGAGTTGCATGATGATTGAAGCGTTGATGTAGGGATTGAGACCGAGCGCCAGAATAGAAAAATTGGCGAGGGTGCCACCTGAAAACACATCTAGGAGAGACAAAAGTTGATTGGTTGAAAATAATTGTTTGATGGCTGAGAGATTAACTCCCGGTACAGGGATGTGGGTGACAAAGCGGAAAATAGCCAGGATCCCTAGGGTTACAAAGAGTCTCCGCCTTAGTTCGCGGTTGGCTTTGAGTGTGCTTATGAACTCGCTAATCAATCGCACTATACTCCCCTCCCGAGGCGATGATAGCTGATTGTGCACTCTTTGTCGACGCGACTTTGACGGTCAGTTGTTTTGTGAGTACCCCTGTGCCGACGACCTTGAGATGGGAAATGGTGGCTTGGTTTTTGGAGATAACCCCCGCTTGGATTAATGACTCTATGGTCACCACACTACCTGATGCGAGACTATTTAGATCATTCAAGGTAATGACGGTGCGTTTTCCAAACGAGTTAAAACGACTTTTACCTCGCATAAATGGCAAGCGCTTAAACCAGACCCAACTTGAGCCGGTAAAGGAGAGCCGTACGCCGTTTCTGGACTTCTGACCTTTTTGCCCGCGGCTACTGGTGTGACCTCCTTTACCCGAGCCATAGCCAAGTCCTAGGCGTTTTTTGCGCTTTGTAACAAGCCGTGTAAGGGAGTGTAGTTTCATTTGTTTTGTCCTAATGCATTTTTGGTGGCGACGTTTTTGCGCATGATTTTGAGTGCTTCAAATGCCGCGGTGACATTGCTCATCTTGTTGTTCGTACCCAAGATTTTGGAAACTACGTCTTTGACTCCTGCAAGCTCTAGCACGGCGCGGACTGAGCCTCCGGCAATTACGCCAGTGCCAGCGGGGGCAGGTTTGAGGAGGAGGCGGGCGGCCCCGTATTTGATGGTGAGTTCGTGTGGTATTGTGCGATTGTCAACGAGGGGAATGGTGATGACAGTTTTTTTGCCACGTTTGACGCCTTTTTTGATTGCATTCATGACATCATTGGCTTTGCCAAGTGCCACTCCGACCCGCCCTTTGCGATCTCCAACAACAACAAGAGCCGTAAAGCTGACGTTGTTGCCTCCCTTGGTTTTTTTGGAAACTCGCGAGATGCGAATAACCTTTTCGTCAAATTCTTGTGGTGGCCTGGGCGCATGGTCTCTACCTCTTTCTTGTTTGTACATATTAGAACTCCAATCCCGCGGCTCTTGCCGCATCGGCCACAGCCTTGACGCGGCCGTGATATTTATAACTTCCACGGTCAAAGACAACTCGTGTAATTTTTTGCGCGAGCGCGAGTTTGGCTATCTCGCTACCGACAGCGGTGGCTCGCATAGTCTTGGTGTCACCCTTTTTACTTTTGAGGGTTTTGCTGTTAACTGCGACGATAGTCTGCTGTTTGCGATCATCAATTAGTTGTGCCCAGACGTGAAGATTGGTGCGATACACAGACAGACGCACGCGGGAAGAACTGCGCAGACGAGCGCGAACGCGGGTGAGACGTGATTGTTGTGTATTTTTCTTTTGCATATGTTTAGGTGGTCGTCGCGGCCTTGGCGGCTTTGCCAGCTTTCCTACGCACGACTTCTCCTGCGTAGCGGATACCTTTGCCTTTGTAGGGCTCTGGGGGGCGGTATGAGCGGATAACGGCTGAGACTTGTCCCACGACTTGGGCATCAAAACCACTGACTGTGATCAGGTTGGTATTTTCGACATTGAGGGTGATTCCAGAGGGAGGAGTATATTCTATTTCGTGGGAGAATCCCAGAGAGAGGATAAGTTTTGAACCGGCCAGGCGCGCGCGATAGCCAGTCCCTATGAGCTCGAGTTTTTTGGCAAAACCACGCTCGACACCGCTGACCATATTGGCAATGAGTGCACGAGTCAAGCCGTGGAGTGCCCTGACTGATTTTTCTTCGCTGTCAGTTGTGATCGTGAGCTTATCTCCAGCTAGCGTGGCTTTGATTTTGGGTTTGAGCGCGTAGGAGAGTTGACCTAAGGCCCCTTTGATCGTGACAATGTTGCCCTCTTGCGTCAGAGTGACAGTGCTTGGGATAGTGATGGGGAGACGGCCTATTTTTGACATAGTGTTACCAGAGTTGCGCGAGCACCTCTCCTCCTAAATGAGCTAGTTTGGCGGCGCGGCTAGACATGATGCCTTTTGAGGTACTGATGATGGCGATACCCATCCCGGAGAGGATTGGTTTGATATTCTGGATTTGGGAGTATTGACGCACACCAGGTTTGCTAATGCGACGAACGTGGGAGAGTGCCGGGACACCATCCTTGTAGGAGAGGGTTAGCTGGAGAGTTTTGTGCCCGTGACTTGGTGTCACTACTTCTACGCCGGAGAGGTATTTTTCGTTAAGCATAACCCGGGCTACTGCCTCGACGACTTTGGTGTGAGGAAGCGTGACCGTTTTTTTGCGTACGGCGTAGGCGTTGGCTAGACGCGCGAACATGTCTGAGATGTGATCGTTGATCATAGATTTTTACCAGCTAGCTTTGGTAACTCCAGGTAAGTTGCCTTTTTGGGCGGCCTCGCGGAAACAAAGCCGACACATACCAAAGTGGCGCATATATGCCTTGGGACGACCACACAATTTGCATCGGTTGTGTGCCCTTGTACCAAATTTTGGTTTAAACTGGCTTTTAAGTACCAGCGCTTTTCTTGCCATAATATTATGTTGCCTTTTCAAAAGGTAAGCCTAGTATTGTCAGAAGTGCGCGCGCCCCTTCGTCCTCACGTGCAGTCGTCACGATAACAACTTCGAGGCCATGGATCTTTTCAGTCTTGGCGTAGTCAATCTCAGGAAAAATAATTTGTTCCGAGAGACCAAGTGTATAGTTGCCATGGCCGTCAAATGAGGTGCGCTTGACTCCCCGAAAATCTTTGACTTGCGGCAAGACTATTCTACACAATTTATCGAGGAAATCAAACATTTTGGCTCCCCGCAATGTCACAGAAACCCCCACGGGATCACCTGCGCGAATCTTGAATCCGGCAATTGATTGCTTGGCACCTCCGACTTTGGGGGAGAGTCCGGTAAGTAGTGCGAGCTCACCCTTGACCACCTCAACGTCTTTTGTAGTGGTGTCAGACTTGGGGATGCCCACGTTGAGTACGATCTTGACTAAGCGAGGGGAGGAGAGCGCATTCTTGAGTCCTAGCTGTTTTGCAAGCTCAAGACTATACTGAGTGGCAAATCTGGTTTTGAGGTTGGCGTCGGTCATTTTGATTTCCTCTGGTTAAATCGGATCAGCTGACCTTTGTCGACGTGACTTATTTTTCCGGTTGAGAGCGCCCTCTCGCGTGCCACTATGCCGCCTTGGACATCCTTTGTTGGTTTGACGTGACGTTTGTACAAATTGACCCCTTTGACGATAACTGCATCATGCTTGGGGATAATCTTGATGATCTCTCCAGTTTTGCCTTTATCTTTGCCAAGCGTCACCATGACTGTGTCACCTTTCTTAAATTTTTTCATACTATACTACCTCCTGAGCTAAGGAGGCTATTTTGGCGTAGCCCCTCTCTTTAACTTCGCGAGCGATCGGTCCAAAAACGCGGGAGGCGATTGGATCACCTGTTTTGTCATCGATTATGACCGCGGCATTATCATCAAAGCGCACATAGGTACCATCGTCTCTGCGTGTTTCTTTGCGAGTCCGAACAATCACAGCTTTGACGAGTTGAGAATCTTTGACATACCCTGTGGGGTCTGCCTGATCTACCACTGCCGAAACCACATCCCCAATATAGCCAAAACGGCGCCACGAACCACCGTGAATATGGATAACTTTGAGGCGTTTGGCGCCGGAATTGTCGGCGGGCTTGAGGACTGAGCGAAGTTGGATCATAGGTTTTAATTTTCTATTTTCATTTCTTAATAATTTTGGTAATAGTGAAGTGTTTGCGAGCTGAGAGCGGTCGCGTTTCCTGGATTTCTACATGGTCGCCTGATTTGGCTTTGATATCATTTTGGACAAGGTATTTTTTACTGCGTTTGACCAATTTAGAGTAGAGTGGGTGAGCAAAGGAAGTCTCAACTACCACCACAGCGCTCTGTGATTGTTTGGTGGAGATGACGACGCCTTGCAGTTTTTTCACTGGACCTCCTCTATTTCTGACCTGATGGTCTTGAGAACTGCAATAGCCCGACGCGTGGGAGCGCCTGCGCGAGGATTTTTAAGTTCGTTTTTCATTTTTTGGGTCATAGTTTTGGCGTAGTCGTCAGCCAACTCAGTAAGTTTGGCGGTAATGGCGCCGACTCCGTTTTTGCGTAATTCTTGGTAGTCGTTTTTGCGTAGTTTCATATTTTTATATCTCTCCACGGATGACAAAGCGGGTAAGGATAGGCAATTTTGAAGCGGCTTTGCGGAAGGCTTCACGGGCGGTCGCTTCGTCGAGAGATCCCAGCTCAAAGACGACAGTACCACGCTTGACGACGGCGGTATATTTTTCGATATCACCTTTGCCGGAGCCCATTTTGGAGCCTGCGGCTTTGTGAGTGAGGGGCTTATGAGGGAAGATGCGTAACCAGAGCTTGCCTCCACGCTTGGTGTGGTGGGTAATAGTGCGACGAGCGGCCTCTATTTGGGCCGCTGTCACCCAGGAGCTCTCGATAACTTTGAGGCCATAGTCGCCAAAGGCAACTGTGTTACCGCGGGTGGCAATGCCACCCATCGTGCCTCTAAATTCTTTGCGGTATTTGGATTTTTTAGGTTGCATCATAGCGTGGCTTCTCCTTTGTAAACCCAGATTTTGAGGCCGACATAACCGGAGCGAGTCAGTGCGTGAATTTGTGCGTAGTCTATATCAGAGCGAAGAGTCTGAGTGGGGATTGTGCCGACTCTGTATTTTTCTGAACGAGCAATCTCAGCTCCCCCTATACGGCCTGAAATCTGGATTTTGACGCCTTTGGCGCCGGCCGCCATCACACGTTCTTGCGCTTGGCTGATGGCGCGGCGGTGGGGATAGCGTTTGGCGAGCTGTTCGGCAATCCGCTCGCCTACGAGCTTGGCAGAGAGATCGGGATTTTTGACCTCGACCACTTCGAGCTGGAATTTGAGACCAGTGCCTGCGTCGATTGATTTGAGGTAGTTAGTCAACTCTTGCTTGAGAATTTCGAGATTGGACCCTCCACGACCAATTATTACCCCTGGACGACCGGCGTGAATGATAATCTTGATCGAGTTGAGGGAGCGTTCGATCTCCACGGCAGTGATCCCCGCCAAACTTAGTCGGTTAAAGATAAATTTTTTGATTTTGATGTCGGCCAGCACCAATTTTTGATAGTCGCGGCGAGGTGCAAACCATCGTGAAGACGGCCGATAGAGAATACCCATGCGGAAGCTTGTGGGGTTAACTTTTTGACCCATGACTGGCCTCCTTGAGTACGACGCGGATATGGGCAGTACGTTTCTGAATGCTTTGCGCCATGCCTCGTGAGACAGCGCGGAACCGTTTGTAGGTAGGCCCTTCCATTACATCTAGTGTTTGGAAAGCAAGTTTGTCAGCAGTTAAGCCTTTTTGATCACGAGCGTTGGCCACAGCTTGTTTGATGGCCTTGGCAAGAGGAGTTGCGGCGGATTTGTCCATAAATTTGAGGTGTTGGAGCGCGGACTCGGGAGTTAAGGTACGCACTGCGTCGGCCACAAAGCGGAGCTTGCGGGCACTGGTGCGGATGTATTTTTGAATAGTTTGCATATAGTTTAGGTCTTGGTCAGGGTCCGTTTAACAATCTTGCCGTGACCATGGAAAGTACGGGTAGGAGAAAATTCCCCGAGTTTGTGTCCCACCATCCCCTCAGCGACAAAAACCTCCTTGAAGAGTTTGCCGTTGTGCACGAGGAAGGTATGGCCGACAAATTCCGGGGGGATACTACAGTCGCGTGCCCAGGTTTTGATGGGCATTTTGACTCCAGAGTTTGCCGCTTTCATCACCTTGGCCAAGAGCTTCGGGTTGACGTAGGGGCCTTTGGTGCTACTGCGACTCATTTATTTGACTCTCCGATCTTTTATTATGTATTTGTTCGAGTATTTGTACCTGCCTCTCGTCTTTTTGCCGAGTGCCGGTTTGCCCCAAGGAGTCTTGGGACCTGGCATACCGATACCAGAGCGACCCTCGCCACCACCATGGGGATGACTGGCAGGGTGCTGGGCGATACCACGCACAGAAGGGCGCCAACCCATGTGTCTGCGCCTTCCCGCTTTGCCGATTTTGCGGTTCTTGTGTTCCAGATTAGAAACCTGGCCGATTGTAGCAAAACACTCGCCTTTTATCAATCTCACTTCCCCTGAAGGAAGCTTGACGGTGACAAACTCACCCTCTTTGGACTGGATCATCGCGATCGTTCCGGCAGAGCGCACAATTTGACCCCCGCGGCCTCTTTTGAGTTCGATATTGTGGATGGGGAGACCGATCGGGATTTTGTTGAGCGGTAAAGCATTGCCCACTTGGGGTTCTGCATCAACTCCAGAAACTACTACGCTGTCGACAGTCAATCCGTCGGGAGCCAGCATGTAGCGCTTTTCCCCGTCGCGATAATAAAGAAGTGCTATGTTGGCAGTACGCCCAGGATCGTACTCGATAGAGACAACTCGAGCCTCTATATCATGTTTGTTGCGCTTGAAGTCCAGCTGTCGCAGTCGACGTTTCTCTCCTCCACCACGGTGTCTGGTGGTGACATGGCCATGGTTGTTGCGCCCTGAGTGTTGTTTTTTGGGTAAAGTCAGTGACTTCTCGGGCTTGCTGGCCGTAATCCCACGATCAAAGCTGACTTGATGACGGACACCGGCGGAGGTAGGTTTTTTGGCTTTGAGCATATTACTAATTTTCCTTAAGTTCAAATAACTCAATAGACTGCCCCTTGGCAAGTTTGACTGTGGCATATTTAGAGAAACCATCGTTACTTTTTAGTCGCTTGATGCCAGTAGTTTTGCCTGGCTGGTGACGCAAACTCACGTTGACGCGTGTCACGTTGACTTTGAAAGCTTTCGAGACTGCTTGTTTAATTTGCGATTTGGTGGCACTAGGGAGCACTTCAAAGGTAAAGAGGCCCAGACTCGCCGCGCGCATCGACTTTTCGGTAATTATGGGCTTGATTAGAGTTGTCATGGCGTTTGT
Source organism: uncultured Pseudomonadales bacterium (assembly GCA_964527065.1). GTDB lineage: Bacteria > Patescibacteriota > Microgenomatia > UBA1400 > UBA12108 > CAJAUT01. The sequence continues at coordinate 2,595 of CAZGNX010000009.1, read as the reverse complement.
ACCTTTGCTGGTTTGTGTGTGCGCTTGGTGATGACCTCCAGCGCTTGTTTGGTAATCAGGAGATGCTCTGTCGCAACAAGATCGTACGCATTGACGAGACTTGCGCGTTTCATACTTACTCCTTGGAGGTTGCGCAAGGAAAGGTAGAGCGAGTTGGTTCGACCTGCGGTCACCACGAGGACGCTTTTGCTTGGGTGAGCGGTGGTGACTGTGAGCAATTTGGCCGCGTCACTAGTCTTGCCGGTAAAATTTTTGAGTCCAGAGATGCCAGTGATAGCTTTGTGCGTAAGTTTGAGTTGCATGGCGGCGGCAAGGGCGGATCGACGCATGGCTTTGGGGAGGATGAGGTTGTCGGGTCTTAGACCAGTGGGTCCGTGAGCAATTCCTCCACCCACAAAGATGGGGGCGTATTTTGCTCCATGTCTTGCATTTCCTGTCCCCTTTTGACGATAAATCTTGCGGGTTGAGCCTGTAACCTCCCCTCTCGTTTTGACTTTGCTGGTCTTCTGGTGGGCGTTTGAAGTATAAATCCTGACGGCCTGGGCAAGGAGTATCTCATTTTCTGCACCAAAGGATTTTGTGGCGACGTTCCAGGATTCTATTTGTTTGCCTTTAATGTTGTAGACGGGAATTTGCATATTAGACCTTTACTTCCTCGTTAGTTAAAGCTTTGGGGAAACTGCCGGTGAGATAGGATATAGCGATATCCTCTTTCTTACCAACAACAGTCAAACGCAAGAGTGAGTGACGGGCTCCAGGGACTGGACCGGTAACCCAGATCGTATTGTCAGCACCCACCGCTACAACCATTGCCCCACGCACTGTGACGGTTTTGGCCCCGTGATGTCCGGCCATTTTTTTGCCTTTGTGGACGCGTCCGGGGGTAGTACCTTGGCCGATAGAGCCAGGAGCACGCAGACGGTCAGATTGGCCATGCGTGGCGGGACCGCCGGCAAAGTTCCAGCGCTTGACGACACCGGAGTATCCTTTGCCTTTGGAAGTTCCTTGGATCATACAGAGAGATCCCACACTTACTACGTCTTGAGGATTGATAGTAGCGCCAAGGGTTGCATTCTCTACCCCCGTTATTTCACGTTTTTTACCAACCTTAAGCCTGGAATGCTTCTTAGGGGCACCAAAGCCGACTTGGACGCTCTGGTAGCCATCTTTATCCATTGATTTGAGCTGGGTCACTGTCATGGGATAGAGTGCAATTTGGGTAACTCCACAACGGACATTGCCCACGTAGGCTTCTCCCATTTGCATTTTTTTGCCGTAGATGACTGTGGTCATAGCGTCCTTACATTTTTACTTCAATTCCTACTCCAGCGGGGAGTTCTAGATGCATGAGCGAGTCTATAGTTTTGCTGGTTGGATTTTCTATATCAATTAAGCGTTTATGGGTGAGAACTTGGAAATGTTCGCGCGCGTTTTTGTCAACGTGGGGGGAAGTAAGGACTACCATGAGCTTGCGTCTTGTAGGAAGGGGGACGGGGCCGACAATACTGGCCCCTGTGGCGATCGCCGTATCGACGATTTTGGCCGCCGCTTCGTCGATGACACGATGGTCGAATGATTTGAGTTTGACTCTTATGCGCTGTGTCGCCATATATTTCAACTTAATGAGGTCCCACCTAAGTGGGACCTCATGTAGCTCTATGGGGGAAACCCATGAGCGCAAATAATCTAATTCCTATTATTTTTTCGCAGGTTTGGCAGTAGCCTTGGCCTCAGGTTTGGAATCGGCCAAGATCTTGGTAATGACACCAGCGCCAACTGTCTTGCCACCTTCGCGAATAGCAAAACGCATGCCCTCCTCCATCGCCACAGGGACGATCAGTTTGACAGTCATTTTGGCGTTGTCGCCAGGCATAACCATCTCGACTCCTTCGGGAAGTTTGATGTCTCCCGTCACGTCGGTCGTGCGGACGTAAAACTGAGGCTTATACCCTGAGAAGAACGGCGTGTGGCGCCCTCCCTCCTCTTTGGTGAGCACGTAAACTTCGGCTTCGAAGTCGGTGTGAGGCTTGATCGACCCAGGCTTGGCGATGACTTGGCCGCGCTCGATATCGTCTTTTTCGATACCACGAAGGAGCACGCCGACGTTATCGCCGGCTTGACCTTCGTCCAGCTGTTTGCGGAACATCTCAACACCTGTGACCACTGTCTTCTTGTCTTTACCCATCCCAATGACTTCCATTTCTTCCCCAACCTTGGCGACTCCCCGCTCAATACGGCCGGTTGCGACAGTTCCTCTACCCTTGATCGAGAAGACGTCCTCAACGGGCATCAGGAAGGGTTTGTCGAGAGCCCGTACGGGAGTGGGGATATACTCATCCACCTTGTCCATGAGCTCTTGGATCTTGCCTTCCCAGGTAGCGTCGCCCTCGAGGGCTTTGAGTGCGGAGACGCGGATGATCGGAATTTCGTCGCCGGGGAATTCGTATTTTTTGAGGAGGTCACGGATTTCCATTTCGACGAGGTCAAGGAGCTCGGCATCGTCGACCATGTCGCACTTGTTGAGTGCCACAACGAGTTTGGGGACCCCGACTTGTTTGGCCAGGAGGATGTGCTCGCGAGTTTGGGGCATGGGAC
>CAZGNX010000008.1:18312-28481 GCA_964527065.1 uncultured Pseudomonadales bacterium | reverse complement strand
AAGCAAAGCTTGTATTCTAGTTAACCCCCCGACCGTAAGGTCGTGGGATATTTAGTGAATATATTTCTCACCATGACTTTGATTGAGGGACTAGAAGCTACGGGGATTTTTACGACTCTTTTTTCTCGATTGTATGAATATCGCCCCACTTTTTCCTTTGCCGATCTAGCAATCTTTGGCTTACCCTTACTATTGGAACTGAGAAGAGAGTCCGAGAAAGTTAGACACAGTAGATAGTGTCTACAAAGTGACGTACAGGTATTAGGAAGTTGACAGAGCTACCAATTGTAGTGTATGGTATATACATGATCGAATGGAGCGAGCCGATTAAGTTCCAGTGGGATAGCGGCAATAGTCGCAAAAACGAGAAACATAAAGTAGTCAATGAAGAAATTGAAGGAGCCTTTAATGATCGTGATAAAGCTATATCTCCAGATCATAAACACTCAAATGCCGAGCAAAGATATATCCTGCTGGGTAAAACGAAAAAGCGTAGACTGCTGTATATCGTCTTTACAGTCAGAAAGGGGATTGTACGAGTGATATCGGCCAGAGATATTAATAAAAAGGAGGTGCAATTATATGAAAAAGCTACTTAAGATCCCCAAATTCAAGCATGAGGATGAGGAGCGGGAGTTTTGGTCAAAGTTGAAGCTCGATGAGTATTTTGAGCCAACTGATTTTAAGAAAGTCTCATTCCCTAATCTGAAAATGACGAGCCAACCGGTGTCTATCCGAATGCCTACACATTTATTGGCAAGACTCAAAGAAAAAGCCAATGGACTCAACGTGCCATACCAGGCACTGATGAAGCAATATATCGAGAAAGGTGTGGCGACTACTTAATGCTCGCTAAAGTAGCTTTTTTCTTGGCGTCTCTTAGTGTGCGTCCGGTCGTGCCTGTAGTTAAGTGGTCGGCAATCACTTCGTTCCAGACAGCGTCCGCGATGTCGGTCGTGGAGGCACCGCCGGCCGGGGTCTCGATGTAGGTATCGGTACCCAAATCATTTGTGTTAGCGGTTGTGTTATTCGTAATGGTGTTGCCGCCGCGTATCGTCGTGCGGGCGACACCCGCGCCAATGGTGACCCCATAGGCGTCGTTTTTGTAGATCAAACAATTTTCAATCACATTGTCGGTGAGGCCAGCGCCAGAGAGAGATATTCCATTTACATTGTCGTTGATAATGCATTTACTCATGAGAGTTTGGGTGGCGGTCGCGCCCAGATTGACGCCGTTGCCAGTACCTGAGCCCCCACAATTTTCGATGACATTGGTGAGTAGGCGTAGACGAGCCGAGCTTGTGACTGAGACTCCATGACCGCGAGCGGAGGCGATCCAGCAGTCACGGATTAAAACATTGTCTCCGTTCACCTCGATGGCGTTTTGGCTACCAGTTGCCGCGGTTTCGACGTAGAATCCAGAGACTTCTACGTGTTCTGCGGCAATACCAATAGTGGGTGAGGCGGTAGATGAGGGGATGAGTTTGACGTTGACTCCAGGGCCTCGAACTTTGAGATTGTTTTTGGTAATGCTGAGCGTTTCTGTGACCGTGTAGGTGCCCGATCCTCCCGTTGGACGGCAAAAGATCACGTCGCTACTACCAGAGTTGGCGAGTGATTGAGCCTGGGCAAAGGTGAGTACGGCAGTAGCTGGAGAGTTACCAGAGAGTGTGTCGTTGCCCGCCACAGGGTCCCAGAAATAGGTCGATCCCCAGCCTGGGTGCATGTTACGCAGTGACTCGACAAGGTAGACGAGATTAGTATCGGCGCCCGTGTTGCCCACGAGGGCGGCGGAGGTGGACTGGGCGATTGTGACTTGAGTATAGGCCGTGGGGGCGACGGGGTTGGCGCCCGCCTCACCCACAAAGTTGCCGCCAGAGATGGTGACGGCCACAGTGGAAGGACCCGAGCGCGCCTCAAAGGCGACGCGCCAACCGTCGAGCATGATGACGGTAATACCCACGAGTACACCCCCGCCCAAGTCTTGTTTACCAAAGGCGTCGATAATCTTGTCGTAGCCCATGCCGGGGATCAGATTGTCTTCGGCGACTCTCGTTTCGTTGACGAGATATTGCAGGTCGAGACTTGTGTCGGGTGCGGGAACGGTGATGATTTTGTTGACGAAGTCAAAGAGTAGTGAGGCTGGCATGAAGTTAGTATATCAGCTGGTTGTGTGTTCGGCTCTACTACTTGTTTCAACCTCGCCTTGATTATTGATCTTTAATCCTATATACTTTAGGTTAATATGAAACTTATTGACATTGATAGGAAAACTGGTGTTAGAAGAATGCCGCCATGGCTCAGCATAATTCTGCTCCTAGCCTTGGCTGGTTGCGCCGGGGCAGGGAACGATGTGACAGCCACACAAACACCACGGCCAACTGAGACACTGCTACCGACTATGACCGCAACGCCAACTGCTACTCCAATAACGTTGCCAACTTTTGAGTTCGCTGGATTACCGGAGCAAGGTGGATACGATATTATGACGAGGGTTGCACGGTGGCAAGAGGCTGATGAGCAAGCTCCATACGGAAGCGATGAGTGGAAAGAACACCTCAAAACTTATCCCGCTTGGTATCGAGAGGCAGTTGTGGCGCTGACTGGTACCTCAATGCATGTGGGCCGCGGACGAGACTTTGGAAGTTTCTTGTGTAACGGAATTGATGTCTACAAAGAGGTGTTTAGAGGCCCAGACGGGGGGGAGTATGTTGCCTTTACCTTTTTGTCCAATGCACACTGTGACGTGGATGGATATGATCCAAAAATATCGAGTCCTTTACGTTTATTGTTTCGGGGAGCAGAGACCATAGGAGCCGACGCTTTCTCGCATTTTATTGGATCAGAACAACTGAGGGTCCATGGTCTCTACGAAACTGATCTAGCAGCGGTGACGGTACTGGCTGGGCATAACGCTGTAACTGATGCGATACAGCCGGTTGGAGTGGAGCGGTTAATCCCACGCGCTCAAATGATCGGGAGTGAAGGTGTGGCTGCACGAGGGATTGGGGTGGCATGGATGGCAAGCAATGACTTTAGTTTTTTTGATTACACACTAGGAATGATCTATCCAGCGGGAGAGAATAGTCCTATCTTAATTCAAGACGCATTTAATGGAGAGGGGGAGTGGGGACGAGCAGGGTTGCCAGGACTCAGCGGTACATCGGTCATGACTGAGTCACCTGTTGAAGGAGTGGGTGGTCTCGTATTTGCTGAACCGGCTAATAGCGCGCTGAACACTACAGTACTTCTTCTTTTCCCTGACGATATCAGAGAACAGATGCAAAGCGCCCGAGAGACACATTATGCAATTTTGTCGGAAATGGGATACGAATTAGTAGAACAATAACAGATTATTATGTAACGATGGAGTCGGTAGTGCGGATCGCGGCGACAGAGAGACCGGAAGTGGTGACGGTACCGGAGGTTTCAAAGGGTAGAATGCCTTTTTTGCGGACTCGCACTAGGACTGTCCGATCGGCGGCATAGAGGACGGTCTTGCTGGTGCTCGTAGAAGTCGCCGTCTCGTCGACAAAGGGGACATAGATAGTATCAGCGGCTTCGTAGTCGACGGGCAAGTTGTTGAAGGAGTAGGTGTCGCCGGCATCCCAATCATTTTCGCTACCACCTTGAAGCGGAGTGTGGGTGATGGTGTCGGTACTATCATTGACGGTGATGACGTGCGCCCAGCTACCATCTGTGTTGTTGCGCACCAGGTCGCCAGGGAGGATCGAGGCAAAGTTGGCGCCGGCATCTGTAAAGGTAGTACCCGTGACGTCGCCTGCGTCTACCGTACCGGTAGTCATGCCCGTGGTAACGAGAGTAAAGGTTGAACCAGTCCAACTAGCATAGCGGAAACGATGTTCCTTGCCGGTTGAGTTGTCGACAATGCGAATGACTCCAGAGTCCGGGGTATCTTGAGCGATAGCTGGAGTGCCATCGGTCTCTATCGCAGTTTCGCCAATGTCGTTGCTTGTGGCGTGACTCTGATACATATTTTTATCAACAAGCCCGCCAGAGGTACGAAACACCGTGACACGGTCGCCGGCGACAATTGATGAGACGGAAATCGTGATACTGGCATAGGGTGCGCGGCCGGTCCCATTGGAGTCGATGAATTGGTAGGATTGAGCGGCAGCCATCCCCTCGATCCAGACACCTTGGGCGCCAAAGAGCGTACCACCGGCAAAGGTGCCAAAGGGGGCGGATTTCACCGGCGTGTAGCCCGTGTAGGCTTGGATATACTCTTCGCCATCCAGGATAGTGATGACGCCTGAGACTACCGTGTACATGGAGAAGGTCGAGTTCTCCTGGTTGATGAATTTGAGGTATTCATAGACGTTGGCGAGGGTTCGGCCCGCATTGTAGATATCGCCTGCGTTGATGATCACGTCGTAGGGATAGGCGCTCTGCTGAGTAAAGTTCTTTTGCATGGTGTGGGCGGACTGGAGGTTTTGGCTGGCGGTAGCGACAGCGCCCGAGATGGCGCCTGTGATCACGAGGCCAGAGATGGCCGTAATGGTACAGTTGCCGAGGGTCAGGGTGCCGGTCGCGCTCCCGTTGGCAGTATTGTAGAGGACGATTGCGGAGCCGCCCGTAAAGGTGACTTTTTCGCCGTAGGTAAAGGAGCCAGAGCCAGACGTAAAGGTAGCTGTACCGTTGACAAAGGCGACCGTGATATCATCCCAGCCTGAGACGATGGTCGTAGAGGCGGCACTTGCCACATAGTAGTTGGCGGGGGTGCCGTTTTGTTGGATCTGTTCGTTGTCGGCAAAGGTGATGTAGTAAGGATTGCGGTTGGTGCCCGTTACCGTGGTGTCAACCTGGAGAACGAGTTTGCCCGTTGTCCCGTCGTCTTGCACACCGCGGATGATGCGCTTTGCACCACTGGTACCTCCGAGAGCGGTGACGCCAACTCCGGGGGGTGTGCCACCTTCGGCGTCGTAGGTGACATAGGTGTCGCCGAGACTCCCGTTAACGACCGCCGTGGCGCCAGAGGCAGTAGAGGAGACGGCTTTGAAGAAATGGTTGTCGGCGGGAGTGCCTTTGACATTCGTGAGCTTGAGCGTACCGGTGGTGCCGTCGTCAACAACTGAGACGATCTGGGCACTCCAGCCACCTGCGGTAAAGACGTAGGAGCCATCGGTTTGGCGGATGACCTCGTTGGCGTTGAAGGGGCCACTCGCCTCGGTGTCGTACATGAGATAGTAGTCGCCACTTGTATAGTTGAGATCGGTGGCGGTAGACATAGGCACGGCGTTGCGACCTCCGGAGGTGAGGTCAATACTAAAGTGGTCATAACTGTTGCCACCTTGGCGGGCAAACACGGTGATATTGGCGCCGTCGATCTCGGTGCCCATTTCCTTGACTCTGATTAAGACGTCGATCTGGCCGCGGTCCCAGTTAGAGAGCGTGGACCACTCGGAGATGGAGGAGCCGTTTTGGAAGATATAAATTTGGGGGTAGGGGGCCGTCTGGATGGTACCGAGCGTATAGACGTTGGCCCAAAGGTTTTCGCCGCTTGTGGCGGCCGCGGTCTGGTCTACATCACCTGTGCCACCGGTTACTTCGACATCACCTGAGGTACTGTTAAAGCTGTTGCCGGCTGAGGAGTCGTCGGGGCGGATCCAGAGAATGTTGCGACTCACATCGGCAAAGAGGAGAACGCCGTCATCCCCGTCTGGGTTGTGCGTGACGGGGAGACCAAAGTCACCGGCCACGGGCTCGGCAGTGGCTGTACTATAGCTGACTTGGACTACTCCCGTGTTGGTGCCTTCGACTCGGAGCCAACCGTCGGTCTTTAAGGCACCGCCTGTTAAATATTTGATGCTGACCTCGTCTATAAACCACTCGTTGATGAGCGTGTAGTCGGTAGGCGTTTGGGCAGACATTGGCACTTTGTCGTCCATTTGACCTAGTTCATCAAAGGTGTCCTGGAGGTAGGAGTAGAGCGCGTTGACGGAGAAAACCGTCTCGCCTTTGCCGCTGGTAGTAACTGCATGGGCGAATCCAGCATTGACGTCGACTGCATCCGTACAACTACCCTTGTTCTTGTTGGTGATTGTGACTGTACTTGTGCCGCCGTTGGTAGCAGTAAAGTCTTTGCTATAGTTGGCAGCACCGATTGCGGTTGCAGTAGCTGAGGCGACGGTAATAGCCGAGTCGGCGGCGGCTATAGCAACGACAATCGCGGTGCGACCGGCTGGAGCGGGATCACCACCTCCACCATCTTTGTTGTACCAGACGTAGTAGGGGGTTTCGTCTTTGGCGCTATAGAGCCAAAAGGAGTCACCGGTCGTGATTCCCGAGGCGGCAAGACATACAACAGTTTGGATCTCGGCCACACTACTGTTGGTACCTGTGATCTCATCCTTCCAGTTGTGCTGGTAAATCTGCTTGGTGGTGTAATTGATGGACCAGTCGTCGGCTATGGGCATATTCTTTTAATATCCAATAATCAATAACCAATAATCAATCAATAATCAAATAATTTAAATAATTTATGTTGTTTGCTTAGCGGCTTTGGCGGCCTCAATTTGGGCTTTTAAAGAGTCTTCGGCAGTGGCAGCTTGAAGTGACTTACGTTTGTCGCGGAGCTTATTGCCTAAACGTTTGGGTGTGGGAGCATCTGAGGCAGTTAGTGTAGGGGCAGGGTTAAGGACGGTCACAATTTGCTCACCGGGCTTCTCTGGATTGGGTTCGATCAGAGTGGTGGTGACTTTGAGCGGTTTGGGTTTGCCAAAGAGGGGCTTGCCGACTTTGAGCTGAGCTATTTGATCTTTGACGACAAGGATTTGTGACTCGATGTCAGCAATGCGGAGAGGGTCCTTTTCAGTTTTGAGCATCAGCTCATATTGGGCTAGCATCTCTTCACGCTGACGCACGGCATTGCCATAACTCATAGGTATCACTGTACTGTAATCACTTGGAGAGTGTCAATAGATCAATGTGCTGTTTTGGCCAATTTGCGGCCAATTTTTTCTAACTTTGCCTGCTCAGCTGCGGGTAAGGTATTGCCGCGCTGGTCGGTGGAGCCTAAGTGACGCAGTATCGTATATTGCGAAGAGGTGTTTGGCTTGGTATGCCAGTGCTTATCTACCACCAGTCTATTTTTGGAATTACTCAAGATAATGCGGGTTTGACCTTCACCAGTACCCCGTGAGATCCAGACATGGTAGCTGGCGTAGACGTTTTTGGTCCAGTTTTGGATTTTGTCGGTGATGGTATCGCGAGTGGCAGAGCTCACGACTCCCGTGATCTCGGGGGGAGGGGAGGCGACACCACGGCCAAAGAGATCCTTTAGTTGCGGATTGCGAAGCGCAAAGTCGGCAAGTGGCATCCATTCGATGCGGGTCTGGCTGGGGTCAGCGCGCCGGGCAAACTCTACGCTCGCATAACCGGGCCATGCAGGGTCAAGGAACACGCGTACACACTCGCGCAGTTTGCCGTTGAGATCGGTGATTTGCATACTACTAATAGTATACAGTGAAATCGGTGAGTCGGCGAATCGGTGAAATCAGTGGTTCGGTTATTCGGTGATTCAGCAAAGCAGTAAACCGGATACACTGATCAACCGAAACACTGACGTACTGAATCACTGATACACCGATTTCACCGAACTAGTCATCTTCGTCATCATCGGCGAGGGAGCCGATGTCGCTGGGTTTGCTTGCGGGCTTTGAGCCCATAGCGCCTTTGGCAAAAAAGAAGAGCATGGGCAAGAAGAGAATGGCGCCACCCAGGGCGAATGAGATCGCCCACTCAAGCGGGATACCCACGGTAGGGGAGGCCACGGCTTGGACGCTATAGAGTTGGAGCAGTGTGCCTATAACGAGTAGGGCAATCGCTTTGAACTGAAAGGCTTTGGAGATAAAGGATAAGAGCCACAGGGGGGTGATAAAGATGGCGAGGGATCTGATGGCGATCAGGGCGGTCGTAAAGGGGACGCGCATAATATAGTCAGAGCGGAGGAACTCGTAGGGGGTAGCGAGGGGGAGGGCGAGGGGGTCTACCACCGCCTCAAGCAGATAAGCGAGGAGGAAGAGACCAACGATCAGAATGAGGACATATTCCTTTGGCATTTTCATGAACATATTTTAGCACAAGGATTATGAGACAATTGAGTCCAAGAAAATGACACACGTGGCGGTTAATCCTTCGCTGGTAATTGTGCCCAAAGTTTCGAAGGGGGTGTACTTAGGGTTGGTTGAGGATTTGCGCACTCTTATACGCACGGGCACATCAGTCCCGGGGAAGTCGTAAGTTGTGGTTACGACCCCACTCCCGTTGGTGGTGTCATTGAGGATCTGGGTGTTGTCACTCGATTTTTGGATATAGACCCGCGCCCCTGAGACTGGGGTACCAGAGCTATCTAAGACCGTGACGGTCAGAGTGGTTGCATCTTCGATGCTAAAATCAACGGCAAAGAAATAGCTGTGCCAGCCAGATTGCGAAACTGCGGTCGCACCGGTTGCAGTCTCGGCACCAGCAACTATACCGATTTGTTCGCCACCACGAATACTAACGGGACTGCGCTTGCCCTTGATATTACTGTCGCGCATGGAGCGGGAGGTCCAGGCTGAGGTGCCCGCAGTCCAGTTGCCAAGATAGGCGTTACCACCACCAACCGAGAGAATCTCGGGAAAGAACGTCATATAAACGGGGCCTAAGAAGTCTTTGGTATTGAGATAGCTATAGCCGCGCGGAGTGCCGGCGGAGCCCTCGGCAATGTAACTCTGGGGAATAGTGCCCGCAGGCAGAACAGGGGAGTTGGTAAAGATCTCACAGACTGAGCTACTAATAGTGGGGGCATTGGTGTCCAGTTTGACGGCAGTCAATTTTTTGTCGGCGTCGGAGTAGGAGACAGGGTCAATGGCACCAAGTGGTACAAGTTGAAAGTAGGGGGTATCGTAGGTGCCGACTTCGACCAGTTTGATGTAGTTAATTTCGATGGTTTCGCCGGAGCCACTATTGTTATCGATCGAGAACACGCTCTCCGTTTCGCTTGTGACATTTATAAATGTCTGGAATACCCAGGTGCGGTTGGGAGAACCCACGACGTTGAGTGAGAGCTCGACAGAGAGGGGCATATTGGCGTGGAGGGGATAGGGGACGAGAGCGATCTTTTCGCCTTGTTTGACTTTGATCCTCTGGAGCGACGAGTTGCTGGTGCCGACCCAGGCCATGCCAGCGCCCCCTGTGCGCTCAATGGTCCCCATCCCTGTTGCTTGTGGCCAAAACTGGCCAGAGACAGAGTATTGTTTCATGTAGCCAACATTCATGTACTGGGAGAGCTGTTGCACATCGCCTGTGGCACTGTCTGTAGATTGGAAACCAGGAGCTTCGATCGTTAGTGCGGTTGTGGTGTTGCTGGTGATGCGGTAGCGACCAGCGTTGCCACCACTAGCAATATTGAGCGTGTGGCCTAAATACTGAAACTGGTTGGTACCCCAGCCGGGGGCAGAGCCTGGAGTAAAGGTGACATCGTTTACAGCGATGGTGGCATCGGTGTGGGAGCCTGAGACCGTCACCCAACTAGGGGTGTAGGCAGTGCGAGTCTTGATCTGCACGGTGCTCGGGAAAGCGCTCGCGTTGGTATCAAGTTTGGATCCGGTCCAGGTATCGCCGGCTGCTAGCGCGGTGACGGGGATTAAGCGAAACATGGTGGGGACGGTGGTGGGGAATGTACCGGCTGTTTGTGAGGCGCCGATGTATGTTTGGTCATGGATCTGGACAGAGTTGATATCGATTTTTTTGCCACTACCTGTTTTGTTGACGAGGGCGAGGATAGCGGTCCCTGACATGCCCTGCCACTTGGTCTCACCCGCTACCCGGTAGTGATACTTGGCCATAGATTATGTCGAGGTAAACTCAATAATAAAATCGGCGTTGCCAGCGGCACTGGCAATACCCGGACAATAAACAGAGACACCAAAACCCTCGCGCAACACAATGGGCTCGACATTCGTGTCGTCGTAGCCACCATCCCACATCACACAGAGGGGTACTAATGTCTCAAAGTTGTTGGTGGCGGCACCACCCACGATTGGCTCGTCGCCAGAAAAGAGGGCGCGGCGAAAGGTGGCATCGATCGTGCCAGGGGTAGTGTCGCCTGAGGCAGAGGTGACCTGGGCGGGGAGGGCGGTACTACTAGTATCATGGGCGACTGG
>CAZGNX010000008.1:0-18212 GCA_964527065.1 uncultured Pseudomonadales bacterium | reverse complement strand
CGAAAGTGAAAGCCGAGCGCTTCCATGGCTGTATCGGAGACGGCAAACTCTTCGGTATATCTGGTATATCTCCTCACTCTCGTGTTTTTGGTGAGGGCGGTCGAAGTGCCGGCATTGGCGATAACCTGGGAGGGGACGGCGGCACTAGAGGTATCATGTTTGACAAAGGTCTGGGCAGAGCCACCTGTATAGGAGGCGACCGAGTCACACTGCCAGAGCTCAAGGAGTGCAGTACCACCACCAACCGCACCGGTCTGGAGCGAAGTTGCCCAGATGCGATAGACGTCAACTACCACGCCCGAGCCGGTATGATTGACGAGCGCGAGCATATTTTTGCCGGCCGCCCAAGAGACTGCCTGGGCGTTGATGGCATAGCTGGCGGTCATAGTGTATAGCTCCTTTTAACTACTGGCCAAAGTGACTTCAAAAAAAACATCACATAAGCCACTGGTCGCCCCAATATTCATGAGGGCCACTCCGTAGCCCTCGCGGCAGACAATCGGCTCGGTATTACTATCGGCGTAGGCAGAATCCCAGATGGTTGAGAGGGTGGGGGAGGTCTCCATCTCATCAATTGTGAGAGCGTTGATTGCGGGCTCGTCGGTAGACCAGAGCACACGGGTATAGAGATCGGAGGGGGTAATCGTCATGTTGGTGGCGACCGCGACTTGGGCAGGGAATGACTCGTTGGTACTGTCGTGGTTGAAGGGAGTGATGGTGGTGCCACCAGAGCCCGCGGTGATACGGCGAAGCTCGAGATTGGTAATTGAGCCAGTGACGGCCGTGATTTGGTTATTTAAAATAATCACGCGGTAGACGCGGACGATGCGGCCACTGCCGCTGCCATTGTAAAACCCCAGCAAACATTTGTTCTGGGCAAAGGTAACGTTGTAGGCGGCGAGGGTGTAGGTCTGGGCCATACTTATGTGCTCTCCAAGGTTACTTCCATAAAGACGTCCATGATGCCCACGGTACTCGTGATATTCATAAGCGCCGCTCCCTCTCCTTCGCGGCAAACGAGTGGTTGGACGTTACTATCATTATAGGCGACGTCCCAGATGAGGCCCATCGCAGGGATGGTTAAGATCTCATCGGTACTAATGGTACCAGCTGCCGGCTCGTCGCTCGACCAGAATTGACGGATAAAGAGACTACTCGTCGTCACCGATTGATTGGAAGAGACTACAACTTGGGCGGGAAAGTTTTCACTACTGCTGTCGTGTTTGACCGGGGTAATGGCGGTGCCACCACTGCCCGTACTCGTGCGGCGCAGTTCGATGGTGTTGACAACGCCAGTGACAGCCGCCACTTGATTGTTGAGACACCAGACGCGGTAGACCCGGACGATGCGGCCACTGCCTGAGCCGTTGAAGACGCCTAAGATACATTTGTTGGCGGCTAGAGTGATACCGGTTGCGGATAATGTGTAGGTCTGTGCCATACACGGTAACTATAGCATAGACATTGGCGAGTTTATGTGGCGTTGGCGATTGTATCTACCACCATATTGACAGTTAGACTAAAGCCACTATTTGTAATGGTGCCTGATGTATTGATTGGTACGTAGCGTGTTCCGCCAGCGCTACTTTTTCGCACGCGCACGATTATTGGAGTATCGATTGTGTAGTTGAAGGTAGTTGAAGCTACACCGGAGGCGTTGGTCATTGTATTCATAAGTTGAGTTAAATCTGATTCTTGATAAATTGCTACAGTTGCGCCAGCAATATTGTTGTTGGCAATATCCTTGGTTGTTACTGAGAGATTGACCGTGTTGTTGATTGTGGTAGAGGATCCGGCACTATTGCGTACCGAAGGAATTGATCCGTTGCCTGTGACGTTGATCGTGATCGCGCCACCTGAGTTGTTGTAGACATCGGCGGTTGTGGTGCCGCCGGCCCCTCCGCCTACAAAGACGATATTGTCAAAGGTGTAGGTGCCAGTAGATGTAAGCTCTACTGAGTGGCCGCTTGTGTTATTTGTAAAAGTCAAGTTGGTGAGGCGAGACATGTTGGTAGCAGAGCTGACGGTGAGGGCAGAGGTAGCGGTTGAGTTTTCGATCCAGCAAGTGTCTAGGTATGCGCCTGCGGAGCTAAAGCCACTACACCCCGACCAGGTGATGCCCGAGAGCGCGAGGTTGTTGACGAGACTAATTGTGCCAGCGCCAATTACCTGCAATCCCGAAAAGTCGTAGGTGGCGCTTGTGCTACTGCTTGCATGAAACTGCCAGTGGTATTTGTTGGGGGAGGAGATGACGGAGTTTTTGTGAATAATCGTGTCGGAGCTACCGGCGTAGTAGGTAAGGCCTGCGATGTTGTCGACCGAGCAGTAGTTGACCTGCTTGGCGGTTTTGTCGTACTGGCGGGGGAACTCGATAGCGGTAGAGTCTAGCTCGAGATATGTTGGGTTCGTGCCACCGTTACCGATTTGCAAAGGCTGTAAGACGAGCATTTGCGAGGCACCTTGCTGGATCACGCTCATGCGCTCGTGACCAATCGCGGCGGTTTCCACGATCCCGTCTACTCCCACTGGCTCGCTACTGTTGCCTCCAGCCACGACGGTGGTGTCTAACGCCCAGACTGAGCCAAAAACCCAGTCGGGGGCGACGTTTTTGCCAGAGACTGCCAGGCCGATCGAGTAGATACTTGTTGCATCGAGTGTACCGGTTGACTGGATGACCCCGCTCGTGTTGCTTGTATTGATAACAAGCGGCGCACGCGCCACGCCCCAAGGAGTCCCGGCGCCTGCGACGTGCCACCATTTGTAGTCTACGTTGGCTGTTGAGCAGAGTCCGATCGTCACCCCCATGGCACCCGTGAGGGCTACTGAGTCGGTAGTCTGGATGTCAACGGGCAGATAAGGCGAGCCGTGAAAGATGACGTTTTTGCCGCTGACGTTTGGCTTGTTGGCGGTGGCAAAGCGCATGACGTTGCCGGCATATGTACCAGAAGTGGTGAGGCCAGTGAGCGAGGTCATGGCGTGATAACTATTGAGGCCGTAGTCGGCTCGGGTATAGGTAGTTCCAGAGGCAGCCAGCGTCTGGCCGTTGAGAGTCGTGCCAAAGTCAGTGGTGACGGTGTTGATCGCGGCGGCGTCGCCGTTGTAGGCGGCGCCAGTAAAGGGAGTGAGATAGGTCGAGGCATCGCTTGCACAGTAGGGAGGAATGATGGTGGCTCCACCAGTGGGGGGAGCGACGGCAATTGTGGCCAGTTTGCCCGCGACTGCACCCATGTTGCTTAGACCAATGTTGGAAGGGGTGGTACCAGCTGTTGCCATAAAACCCCAGCCACAGCCGTCGGAGTGGGCAGAGCCGTCTTTGCCAAATAGAAGTGTCACAGGTCCTTCGATAAAACTGGGGACGCCCACCGCGGACTTGGCAACCAGGTAGAGAATGAGACAATTGTCAATTGAGGTGGTGAGGGTAGGAGCAGTATCTTTGGCTAGACTACTGTTTTTGGTGCCTGCTGTGCCGTGGAAGGGAGTAGTTGTATTGACGTCGCGGATACTGATGATGGCACCGTTGTAAGTTTCGGCGGAAGTACTCGTAAAGGTAGTGTCGCTTTCGCTGGCGCTGGCGATTTTGTACATCACACAAAGCTGGGAAGTGTTGGTCTGGCGAAAGTACTCGGTCCAGCCTGTTGCGCTCCATGTACCAGTCCCCGTGTCGGCTGAGAGGACTGCGACTAAGAGGTCGTCTTGTGCATAGGCGGGCATTGGCACAACAATTGTGGTGCCTGAGGTGGAGGTGGTGTAAGCTTGGGAAAAGTCGCGAATGGCGGGCATGTTAACTACCCTTTTGAGAGTGGCCCTTGATATCTGATGAGTCTATAAGAAAAATTACTTTTTTCACCAGTTCTTCGAGGCTTAAATTGCTTTTGACAATGTAGTCTCCGGCCCCGAGAGAGTAGCCTTTTTCTATATCTTTGTCAGATTCTAGATTGCTGGCGATTAAGACAGGGATCTGTTTCCAGATTGGATCAACCTTGATTTCTTTAAGTACGTCAAAGCCGTTCTTTTTGGGCAAGAGAATGTCGAGGATGACTACCTGAGGGAGCTCGCGGCGGAGCTCCCGCAGAGCCTCGTCTCCGTCTTGGGCGATTATTGTGCGAAAGCCGGAGCTTGTGAACTTGATACTCATCGCCTGAGCTAATACGGGATCGTCTTCGACTACAAGTACAAGTGGTTTTTTATGCATGGATTTATCATACCTTATTTGGCAGTGTGAGGGTAAAGGTAGTGGACTTTTGGGGTCGACTAATAAAGGTGAGCTCACCCCCGAGGGTCTTGGCAAGCAAGCGTGCCAAGTAGAGCCCAAGACCGGTGCCCCCAGGGGCCTGGGCGCGAGCGTTGTCGGCGCGGTAGAAACGGCTAAAGATTTCTTGTTTGGCAAAGCTGGGGATGCCGATACCCGTATCACGCACTGAGATCTTTACTAAGCTAGGGTTTGCGTGAGCAGTGAGTGTAATCGTTTTGTGCGAGGGAGAGTAGGTGGCAGCGTTATTGAGGAGTATGCGCAAGATTTCTCCCAGTAGCGTTTTGTCAGTTGTGAGCGATATGTTGGTTTTGCAAACTAACTCGACTTTGGCACGAGGGAAGGTAGCACGCAAGTCTTTGACCGCGTGCTCTAGCAGACTTTTGAGATAGTAGGGAGCAAGGTTGGGACTCAACCTACCAGACTCGAGACGGGAGATGTTGAGGAGGGTAGAGGTCAGACTGATTAAGCGCAGGGAAGCAGCGTGGATACTGGCGACTTGCAAGAGATGGCTTTTGGTTTTGATAGTGTCTTGGAGTGACTCGGTCAGCCAGCGGATGCTAGTTAAGGGAGTACGCAGTTGGTGCGAGACCAAGTTGATAAAGTCGTCTTTGAGCCGATTGAGTCGAGAGAGCGACTCCAGCTGTTCAACTATCAGTCGATTGCCGATATAGCTCGCAACGGCGAGGGAGAGGACCACAATCACTGTCGCGGTAGCGAGCGAGCCTAGCAAGTTGAGCCTCAGGTCGCGGAAAAGCTTGGCTTGGGGTAGACCAGCGGCAAAATAGAGACTTTTGTTTTCGTCAAGCGGCGCAAAGGCGTAGAACCGAGGCACACCGTCAAAGCCAAGGCGAGTGGTGGTCCCAGAGCCAAGGGTGAGGATTTGCTCAACGAGCGGGTCGGCGGCAAAGGTGGAGCCCACTGCCCCCGGCAGTGAGGGGACACGGGCAAGTACGGTACCCCGATGGTCAAGGACGTTGATGACGAGATCACTAGGGAGGGAGAGGGTATTGATAAACTCGCCTACCCAAGCGAGCGAGAGCGAGGCGTAGACGACCTGTTGCTTGTTGAGTGGATAGCCAAGGTTGAGCACGGCGTCTCCTTGACTGGTGGCGTAGTAGGAGCCAATCGTAAATAATTGGGAGGCAAGGGTGTTAGTGATCAAGCTCACGGTGGGAGGGTTGAGTAGCGCCTGCTCCCGATCGGCTGCGCAGTACACAGTGCCATCTTGGTTGGCCACCCCCAAGTTGCTGTAACGGCTGTAGTGCTCGATGAGCGAGCTGAGGAATGTTTTGCATAGCGTGGGGTTGCCACTGGAGATTGCTGGGGTGGAGGCGATTGTGATTAAGAGTTGTCTCGCCCCTTCGGTGATCTGGCGGTTTTCGGCGGCGGCGCCTCTGGCCAAATTGGTGAGGGCGACGAGTTCTTGAGCCTGCGCATCTTGATAGGTTTTGTAGTTTGAGATAGTCAGGTAGATTAGCAGGGGCAGCACTGTGAGCAGGACGAGGATGGCTAGGGTCGCGCGGAGGCGACGCGGGCTCAAGCTGTGGGGATGATGCATAAGAGTTATTGTACCTGAGCGCCAAAGGGGCCCTGTCTCTCTTGGGGATTAGAAGACGTTGTCAAAGTAGTCATAGTTGAGGCCAGCTCGACCAGTCCAACTGGTTGAAAATGCAGTAGCACCTTTGGCGTAGCGATAGCCACCGGTGGCATCCTCTTTGGTGATATACCATGCACCAGTTTTATGTACAAATCCATAGTATGATGGGGTAGAAGAGTCATCCACCTCGGTAATCGTGTAGCCATCGGTGGGTTGGGCCTCGGCGGGGTCAATGGGCGAGCCGGCGATATTTTTGACCCCCACGGTGCCAGGACCGGGGACCGAGCCAAAGAACGCGGCTTGGGCCGAACTCTTGCCGAGGATCGCCATGAAGAAGATGGAGAGGCCCGTGGAGCCCACGAGCTTGAGGAAGAGGCGACGGTTAGAGTCGTCAACTCCCGGTAAAGGGATGCCTTCTTCCGCCTCACCGGCGAGGGTAGGCGTGGTAGGCTTGGCAACGGCTTGTTCAAAAATGGCGGGCTCAGCAATTTTTTTGCGTCTGGGTTTACGCAGGAGTTCTTTGCCTAGATAGTAGAGGAGAGGCAAGAGGAGGAGGGGGAGAATGAGACCAGTCAGGGAGCTGAGACCCGTGAGGCCTGCCTGCGCAGGCAGGCTCGTGCCCACGATAGCGAGGGTGACAATGAGGTTGTAGAGGATCCAGATCTTGAGCATAGTCTTAGGGGAGCATGGTAAGTAGCGTGGGGGTCGCAGATATCCTGGCTAGAGTGATGAAACAGGTGAGGAAAAACAGGAGCAGGGAGAGGCGGAAGGCCCAGTTGGGCTGGGTGATAAATTCTCCAAAGGAGAATTTAGATTTTAGATAATAGGAATTAGGTGTTAGGGGGTGCAGGCTAGATTTGCGGTAGAACTTGTATGATTGGAGGCCAAAGTAGAGGGGGAGTGGGAAGAGGAGTGTGAACGAGAGCAGTGAGGGGAGGGTGATTCCTTGGGCGAGTGAGGCGACAGTCAGGAAGAGGGAGAGCGCTAATCCATAGTAACTCAAGCGTTTCTTGCTCCTTCGTGCTTTGTAGCGGGCAATCTGCTCATCCATGGCGATAGCCTCCGTCAGCGTAGGCTAAGAGGAGCATAATCATAACGGCAATCAGGCGGGAGAGCTGAGCTGGGAGGGAGACAGTACGGGAGAGGAAGAGATCGGCCAGGAGGGCGAGTAAGACGAAAACCAGGAGGAGGCGGGCGATACGGGTGGGGAGATGGGGGGTCGGTGAAATCGGTGTATCGGTTAGTCGGTTGATCTGAGATTCAGCGGCGTCAGACACTCCTGGAGTGTGGGAGCCCTTCACTCCAGGAGTGTAGGGATCGGAGGCTGGCTCTGGCTCAGGAGAAGATAATTTGACGCCGAGGAACTCCTCAAGCGCGGACTGCGGGATGCGGAAGCGGCCTTGGATAGCACTGCCGCGAGCCGCGTGGATGCGGTCTTCGTCTAAGTACTTATACAAGGTATTGGTGGATACACCCACAATTTTGGCGGCTTCTTTGACGGTGTAGAGTTTAACGTTTGTCATAATAGGTGGGCATTCCTACTTTATCCTTCGACAAGCTCAGGATAAAATTCTTTTCTCAAGAATTTTACAAGTTTTTACTAGCAGGAGTCACTGTATCAATATGGATCGATGGTTGTCAACAGGGAACTTGAGTGGGAAAAATATCATCAATCTTTTTTGCTATTTATGAGTAAATTTTTGTAGCAATAATACCTCTGATTTTACCTATTTAATCGATTATTGTGCGGTTCCTCGTCTGCACGTTCTGGTTCGGCGTACCATCACGCGAAAAAACGGTGATATTTTGTTGGTACAAAATTCACCTCTAACTCGGCTGGCACGCCTGCGTAATGTTTTTCGGCTGTGAGATACACCTCCACCTATCGCTCGCAAATGTAGATTCGCTTGGAAATACTTCGCTCCCGGCTGCGAAGAGTCAAAAACTCAGTTAAATGAGGTAAAATGGTGGAATGCAAATCATTAAAAAATTAGTTGCTCAAGCATTGGACGATCTACAGCTTCCCGGTGTCGACTTTGGCGTCGATCACCCCAGGGATGAGAGTCACGGTGACTACAGCGTGAACGCGGCGATGATACTCGCCAAGCAGGAGGGTAAGAATCCACGTGAGCTAGCTCAGCAGATCTTAGAAAAAATTGGCAAACACAAAGACATTGAGAACGTGGAGGTGGCAGGCCCTGGGTTTATCAATTTTTATCTCAAAAGTGAGTTTTACCTGGCAGAAACCCAGAGAGCAACTGATCCTGGATACGGCAAGAATGAGCGACTCAAGGGCCAAAAGACTATGGTGGAGTACACAGATCCCAACCCGTTTAAGGAGTTTCACATTGGTCACCTGATGAGTAATACGGTCGGTGAGAGTCTGGCGAGGCTATTTGAAGCCAACGGGGCGACAGTCAAGCGGGTCAACTATCAAGGTGATGTAGGACTGCACGTTGCAAAATCAATTTGGGGCTGGCAGAACAAGATGGCAGAGGAGGGTAAGACGTTAGACAGCCTACGAGGTGAGACCTTGCAGGTCCGAGTTGCCTACTTGGGCAAGGCATATGCATACGGGGCCACAAAGTACGAAACTGATGAAATAGCTAAAGCTGAGATCGACTCCATGAATAAAGCTATTTACGACGGATCTGATACAGCAATCAATAAGCTCTACCAGGATGGGCGAGCTTGGAGTCTTGAGTATTTTGAGACGATTTATGATCGGTTGGGGACGACATTTGACGAGTATTTCTTTGAGAGTGAGGCCGGTAAAGTGGGACTGCAAGTCGTGGAGGAAGGGCTCAAAAAGAAGGTTTTAGTAGTGGGTGAGGAGGGGGCGGTCGTTTTTCGCGGTGAACAATATGGACTCCATACTCGGGTATTCCGCAACAAACTAGGACTGCCAACGTACGAAGCTAAGGATCTCGGGCTCTCAAAAACTAAATATGGGAGGTGGGAGTATGACAAGTCATACATTATCACGGCGAACGAGATAGATGAGTATTTTAAGGTTCTACTCAAGGCTTTGTCACTACTCTACCCTGATTTAGCAGCAAAAACGACTCATCTCTCCCACGGAGTGATGAAGCTGATTAGTGGCAAGATGAGTAGCCGCACGGGTAAGATTGTGACGGGTGAGGGACTCCTGGACGATTTGAAGGCAGCGGTTCTTGCCAAGATTGGCGAGCGCGAGATAGCTGACAAAGAGAGAGTGGGGGACCTCGTGGCCGTGGGGGCTCTGAAATATAGCGTGCTCAAGCAGGCGATCGGGGGAGATATTGTCTATGAACCAGAGAAGATGACCAATTTGGAGGGGAATACCGGGCCGTTTGTGCAGTATACGTATGCACGC
Organism: uncultured Pseudomonadales bacterium; assembly: GCA_964527065.1. GTDB lineage: Bacteria > Patescibacteriota > Microgenomatia > UBA1400 > UBA12108 > CAJAUT01. The sequence continues at coordinate 9,008 of CAZGNX010000008.1, read as the reverse complement.
GCTATGAGTATTTTGAGGCGTGTGCACAATAATCAACAACCAATAATCAATAATCAAACAAATCCTAATGATGGAAACTCTCATGCAAACAAAAATTGGAATTTGGAGCTTGGTGATTGGTTATTAAATGCTCAGGAACTGAGCATTTTGAGGTGGCTCTATCGCTATCCGGAGGTCGTGGTAGAGGCAGGGGAGAAGTACGCCCCGCACCTGGTGGCGACATATGTTTATGAGCTGGCGCAGCGGTTTAACACGTTTTACCAGGCCTGTCGGGTGGTAGACCCCACTTCGTCTTCCACTACACTAGGGGCAGGGGAGGGCGAGGTGAATCAGTTGCGCTATTTGCTGACGCAGGCGAGTGCAAATGTGATCAAGAGTGGATTGGGAATACTGGGGATCCAGGCTCCGGAGGAGATGTAGTATCTAACAGGGTCGAACCCTGTAAGTTACTATTTTATTAGACGTTGCCGCACGAGCGTTACCAGTTCTTGTTGGCCGCTGTGCTTGGTGAGGTCGTGTTTTGCGCTGTCAAAAGTTATGAGGGTGGTTGAGGGATCGTTGGCGAGGGACTCACAGTACTCGGTGAGGCGATCGGTGATGGACTCTAGGTAATCAAGTGTGTAACCAGCCTCAAAGGAGCGGCCACGCGAGGCGATCCGCTTGAGTTGGGTAGCAGGGCTGGCCGTGACGTGGAGGATAAAGTCTGGGGAGGGGAGGCTGGATTTGTAGTCGTGGACTATCGCTGTAAAAAATTCCCACTCGGCCGCGGTCATAGTACCAACCACCAAGTGATTTTTGGTGTAGACCTCGTGGCTCATGATGAGGCCAGAGTCCACAACCACCGATGATTGTTTGAGTATGTCTTTGACCAACTTGAGTTTTTTGATGCGGGCGAGGGTGAAGAAGAGTTCGGTGGCAAAAGACCAACGAGGGGTGTCCTCGATAAAACTGGGGAGGAAGGGGTTATCTTCGAAGAGATCAGCGTCAAGGAGTGGGAGCTTGAGTTGTTGTGAGAGGATTTGGCTCGCGGTCGTCTTACCGCTAGCAATGGGGCCAATGACTGTGATTTGGCGATGTGTGCCTGCCATACAGTCAGTGTAACATGGATCTTTACGGGCTGGCGGTCCTTTGGTTATTCCAGAGCTTGATGGCATGAGTGAGGGCATAGTGACCCAAGAGCATTACCCCCACTCCCGTGACTAGATCAGGGATAAATTGCGTATTCCTCGCCAGGAACAACTGACCATGCTTGAAAGTTTCTGCCACCAGATTGAGACCAACTATGGCGAGGAGTCCACTAAACTCGGTCAAGTTGGCGGCTGTTTCCCATCTCTTGTTTCCAGTTTCCTCGGCTTTGTATCTCATTCTGGCGGCGGCGAGCGTTGTGATGGCCATCGGGATCACACTTCTGCCGATGTTGCCGGTGTTGTCGGCCAGGAATCCGCCGATCACTGGGACATTTTCTAATACCGCGCTTGGCCATGATCGCTTTACCTTCGAGCGTCAACTCATGTGACCAGAGATCTATGGCTGAACCTGCCATTGCCACAAAACCTGCCACAGATGGGGCTATATGTTCACGTAGTCTCATGATGTCGGGATTATAGCAAATCTGAATTGTGCTTAAATTGAAGAGTGAATAAAAGATTAACTCAGCTTGTTTCACGTCTCTTTGACCCCACGCTCGAGATCCCCCTTGCTATTCTATTTGCAGTCTATATCGCAGTGAGCGAGGGAGTGCGATGGCGGTTCTTGGGTATCCTACTCTTTATCGATCTGGTAGTCCCGCTCATCTTCTTCCTTACTATGCTGTACCACAAGCAGATCAAGGACTGGGACGTAAGGGAGCGTAGAGAGCGTCTGCCACTCTATTTCTTCACTATGTTATGCCATCTAGGAGGAGTCTGGCTGGCACGAGAACTTGGTCGGGTGGAACTAGCACAATTACTTTTCATTTTTTGGGGAATGGGACTGATCTTTGCGGGGGTCACAGTGTTTTGGAAAATCTCGATCCACGGAGGGGTCAATGCGTTTCTCATAACTCTCATCAACTATTTTTATGACTGGACTCTCCTTTGGCTATATATCGTCCTCTTCCTTGTAGGGTGGGCAAGGGTGAGGGATAAACATCACACTTTGTGGCAATACGTGGCAGGGTGCGTGTTGGGAGCTCTAGGACTCCTTGTGGGACTCAATAGTTTGGTAGGCGGAAGCTAGAGAGTAGTATCTTAGTCCAAAGTGAGATATTGTAAAACTTATTTGGCGAGAGTTCTTGATTTGACCTGCACACAAACATATTTGAATTGGAATTGTGAATCACTTTTGTGCACATGACGATTGGATCCCCAGTATCCAACAGGGCGATAACTACACTGCTCGTGTATTGCACTTTTGGCGTTGACGCGCGCAGTAAACATCAGAAAGCAAATAGTGGCGAGTAGGTAACCTGAGAGTCTAGTAAGTTTCATAATCAGACCTATAGTAACACAGAATTTGTCAAATGTCAAGGGAGGCAGTGTTTTGCCTATGTGGACCACGGCGAGTGTTGCCGCTCTCTTGAGAGCCTGCCTGTAGGCAGGTGCGAATGATGTGGACTCGAGGGGAATCGAACCCCTGTCCGTACAATGCGAATGTACTGTACTACCACTATACTACGAGCCCTATTGTAGAACAGGAGTTATTTTACACTGTACTGACTAATTTTCGCCGAACCCATTTGACCGTTTCTTCCCCCAAGGGGCCCAGGAGCGCTAGGGAGGTGGCAACTACTAACAAAGGGAGTGAGAGGGGGACAGTCTGGAAAAGTGCGTCTCCAAGATAGACTATACAAAGCGTTACAACTAGCCCGATCGCAACTGATGGTAGCATCCAAGTATTGGTAAAAAACCCTAGCTCGACAATCGATTTGGTCATAGACCTGGCAGTGTAGGCACGGAATAGCTCGAGCATAGAGAGGGTGGCAAACGCCATAGTCTCACCAATCAATGTGCCGTAGCGCAACCCATACAAGTAGGCGATCATCACTGCCAGGGTGGAGATGAGGGTAATGATTCCGATATGTCCCCACAGTGCAAGATTGATGATCGGCTCTTGAGGGTCGCGGGGTGCGTGGGTCATGACACTCTCGTCCTTGGGTTCTTTGGCCATGGCGAGGGCAGGGGCGGCGTCGGTGACGATATTGAGTACAAGGAGCATTACGGCCGTAAGGGGGATGGGGAGGCGCAAGAGGGCACAAGTGGCAAAAATCGCAATCTCGGCGAGATTGCAGGAGAGGAGGTAGGAGACAAAAAGGCGAATACGACTCAAAATATTGCGCCCTTCTTCTACTGCCACTACGAGCGTGGCATAGTTGTCGTCGAGCAATATCAAGTCGGCGGCAGATTTGGTGACATCACTACCCCTTATCCCCATGGAAACTCCTACGTTGGCTAGTTTGACGGAGGGGGCATCATTGACACCGTCCCCTATCATGGCGACGTAGCGACCTGATGATTGGAATGCCTGCACAATGTGCGACTTTTGCTCGGGCGAGACTCTCGCAAAGATATTAAACTCTGTGATATGAGCTGAACGCCCACTTTCGACAAGATCGTCCAAGCCTTCACCTGTAAGAACCTTGATTTTTTGCCAGGAGAGTTGTTTGGCGATGGCTTGGGCCGTGTAGGGGTTGTCGCCCGTAATCATGATGGGAGTGATGCCGGCTTTGAGGGTGGCGGCAATCGCATCCTTGACTTCTGTTTTGGGGGGATCAGAGATGCCAATTAGTCCCACCAAAGTCAAATTTTGCTCGATCTGCTCTCGCTCACCGCCTGTCATAGACTCTCTCAGCTCGCGTTTGGTGATTGCCAACACCCGCAAACCACGACCTGCCATTGTTTTGAGGAGAGTATTAAGCTCTTCTCTCCTAGCGCGTGAAATGGGTACTGCTTCTGTTTTGAGTTGTAGATGAGTAGAGTGGGCCAAGAGAACTTCGGGGGCACCTTTACTCACGGCAAAATAGCCATTATGCGAGTGGATAATAACTGTCATGCGTTTGAGGAGAGAGTTGAACTCGAATTCTTTGAGGCGCTTGCTGGGTACAAGATTTGCAAAATGCTCTCCTAGGTGAGAGGTGAGTGCCCTTTCTGTCATATCCGCGTCATTGTTGCAGGATGCGATGAGATGCCAGAGCTCACTAGGAGCTGTTTTGGTCCACGTTTCAGTTACGGACATCTCTCCTGTAGTAAGTGTCCCTGTCTTGTCGGTACAGATCACGCTGATGCTCCCCAAGGCCTCGACTGCCTTGAGTTTGCGTACGAGAGCTTTGCGTTTAACCATCTCTTGGGTACCAAAAGCTAAGCAGAGCGTGATGACGGCGGGTAGTCCTTCTGGTACGGCGGCAATAGCCAATGCGACAGCATCGATGGCGGCGTGAAGCAGGGGGACTTGATGTGCGAGGTTGAGAGCGAGGATTAGGGCGACAACGAGCAGGAGTGCGGTGCCGATTGTTTTGCCTAGTTTGTCGAGTTGTATTTCCAAGGGAGAGGGCTCACTTTTGGTGCCCTCTAACAGATGGGCAATTTTGCCTAGTTCGGTCTCCATGCCGATTGCAACCACAAGACCCCTGAGCGAGCCTTCGACTACGAGCGTGCCTGAGTAAGCGATGTTTTTGCGCTCAGCCAGAGGAGTTTCTGTACTAATCGTTGTTGAATACTTTTGAGTGGGAACAGACTCGCCAGTCAAGGTGGACTCGTCGATGGCTACATTATTTTCGTGGACAATCCGCAAATCGGCGGGGACGGCGTCACCGGCTTTGAGGACGACTAGATCGCCGGGAACTAACTCACTCGTGTCTAGAGTTTGAGCCTGTCCATCGCGAATGACATTGGTTTTGAATGAGGTGAGTTTTTTGAGTGAAGCTATGGCTCCTTCGGCTTTGGCATTTTGCACAAGTCCCAAGATCGTCATAAAGGCGACAATAATGATAATAAGTAGACCGTCGAGGTACTCACCCAGATACAATGACAAGCCCGCACCAGCGAGGAGGATCCAGATGAGATAATCGTTTAACTCGGCAAATATTTTGAGGAGCAAGGGGGTAGGGGGGGGAGCTTGTAATAGATTGAGACCGTAGTGAGTGCGACGTTTTTCGACATCAGTATCAGCGAGCCCGCGAGAGAGAGAAGAATGTAGGTGATTGACAGTATCTTTGACAGAGTATCTATACCAATCTACCTGAGTAACTTGGGATGATTTTGGCATTGTGTAAGTATAGCACTAGTGTAGAATACCCTCATGCAATTTGATGTTAGTTATACCAAACTTAAGAACGGCGTGCGGGTACTGACCATCCCCATGCCAGGGGTTGAGTCCGTGACAGCGATGATTCTCTGCAAGACGGGTTCGCGCAACGAAACGCCAAAGCAGGCAGGTATTTCTCATGTCCTAGAGCATATGGTGTTTAAAGGTACGAAAAAGTACCCGAGTCCTATGCATATTGCGGAGGCGGTAGACTCAATCGGCGCGGAGCAGAATGCCTTTACCAGCAAAGAATATACAGGTTATTACATAACCTCTGCGGCCAAACATTTGGATCTTACCTTTGATATCCAGGCAGAAATGTTGACACAACCGCTCTTGCCACAAGACGACCTCACGCGCGAGCGAGAGGTGATTGTAGAAGAGATCAATATGTATGAGGACCATCCGATGGAGCGGGCGGCTGAAGAGTTTGAAAACCTCATATACCATGGGTCGAGTATGGGGCGGTTGATCATAGGGACCAAAGAGACCGTGAGAGCAACTACGAGCAAGGATTTGCGTAGATACATGAGCGAGTGGTACTACGGTGGCAACATACTCGTGGTGGTGGCGGGCAAGGTAGGAATCAGGAATGAGGAATTAGGAATTAGCCGATTGATTGAGGAGAAGTTTGGAGGCATGAGAGCAGGCACAATTGCACCCTATACCACAGCCGCATCATACGGTCCAGTTGAGGCGCGGCATCTGAAGAAAAAGACCGAACAAGCACATTTTTATATAGGTGTGCCGGGCCTCTCCATGACTGATAAGCGGAGATATGCTCTCTCGATTGGACAAGTAATTCTGGGTGGAGGAATGTCTAGCAGACTTTTTAACGAAATCAGGGAAAAGCGGGGACTGGCGTACTACGTTAAGGCAGATATGGACTGTGCATATGACGCGGGATATCTGGCCGTGCGCTCAGGTGTCAAGCTAGAAAAACTAAGTGAGGCGATGGGAGTGGTCAAGACGGAGATGCTCAAACTCGCAGACACTGTGACAGCGAAAGAAGTTGCCAAGGCCAAAGAATATCTCCTAGGCAAGATGACGCTCTCTCTAGAAGACTCGATGGGGGTCGCGCAGTTTTTTGGTACGCGCACGCTCATCCTGGATGAGATCCGTCAGCCAAGCGAGGTGGAGGCCAAGATCAAAGGAGTCACGCTCGGAGATGTGCAGTCAATCCTGAGCGAGATAGTGAGTGAGGCGAAGATGCGGAGTGTGGTGGTGGGACCAAAGGCGAGTTAAGTGGGATATAGTGGAAAGCATGGCCTTATTGAATACAAATGCAAGTGTTGAAAAACACGGTCTTAGTGAGAGAACTGAGACAGGGCAGACAATACAGGCGATCTTGAAATTTATCGCCCAGATGTCAACTAGTCCTAGCGAGTGGGCCAAGGAACTCACTAAAAGCTCTCTCATGGTAGCGGAGTTATTCTCCAATAAGGCGGCTGGATGGGAAGTAATAATGCGAGGTCAGGGTGAAAAAGGTCCCGAAGGCCCTCTTGGGGCGTATCGGTTAGAGGAAGAGATTGTGCGTCTGGATAATAAAAGCAAAGCAGAGAATGCGGCTACTGGGATAGTACTAGATATGCGAGAGCATATTCTCTCTCGCGAAAAGCCTACTGATTCGCTCATTGCGTCACTACTTACTAGTTTTGCGGATCTAGTTGGAGAAGATCAATCTCTACGTCACTCCAAGTGGTTGTCTCCTCAAGTAAATGCGTATTTCCAGGAACACGGGACGTATCCTAAGAGAGTCCTGGATAATTTTATAATCCGTATGTTGGTGCCACAGGGAGCGGAATGGGGATATGTGGACATTGATTACAAAAGCTTTGTGAACGATTTGAGAGAGAATCACAACCGTAGTTTTTTATTACCGACTGGCTACTTCAAAATGTCTAATGTCGAGTATGTGTTGCGTTCTGGTGAGACGTCGCGGGCCACAGGGGTGTTGAGTGACCAGACGATCAAACATGTAGTTGACTGGGACCAAAAGCCTACGAGTGAGCAAGAGGCCCCGCTTCTAGTGGTGAGTTTGACCAGCGATCCAAACCTAAAATTGCCGAGGGTCCATAATGGACAAATGTTAGCCCACCTCGCAATAGGACTTGACGCGGATGGGGAACCAAAAAGGTTGGCCCTTGATTTTGCGCACGTGCCCATCTGGGGAAGACAAGCGAACGAGTTGAAAATGAAACTCATGAACCGAGCAGGGGTAGTGTCAATGGAGCAGAGCAAGCGTGCGCAAAAAGATGGCGAGCTGCCCACTCCAGAGAGATTTTGCGATAGTATTAAGACTTCCAGGCAGAGGATGAGCGAGGTGATCGGGAGTAACCCAGAGAAGGCTTTTGGTGAAGACCGCTTGCTATTGGAACTAGCCAAGAATCTGGATGTGTTTATGGTGAGCGCCGACCTCAAACTAGGGGAATGGTTGAGTCGGAATTTGGGTAATACGGCTAAGTTCTTCGGGGGGACTGCAGCGATCAACAACCTAGCAATCCTACACAATACAGGACAATCATCTTTTTATATGGTCGATCACAAGGGACCGCGAGGTTTGCAGGTGGCGCTTGGAGTGGGCGGGCTAGAATTGCTACAGAGAATACGAAATGTTGTGAGTATGATCAGTGAGAAGACAACTAAGAAAGCTTGGTCTAGTCAAGATTTGAGCGAGATGGCGAGTTTTTTGGGATTCTGGAAACATGAGGACTGGAGAGGTCGACACAAAGAGGAACTCCTAAGAGCCAAGATTCAAGGATTGGGATCTATTTCGACCTTGGCGGCGATTGCCGGGGATGCCAAAGATTTGTTGAAGATGTTGAGCTCTAGGGTAGCCAGTAGCATGGCTATTTATACTGAATGCAGGAGGCAGAGCTCGGCAATTGAGGGGGGGACTGGCGTGTTTTGGACTGCGGGCAGTCAAGAAACTGAGGCAGTACTCTCTACTATAGGCGAAAGCGTGGCTATCCAGGTTTACTCAAAAGATCCTGTAGTATGGGCCAAAACACTGCTGGGACTACTAGAGCAATATTTGAGCAGGAATGCGACGAAACAGGAAACGAAAAATAGTTTGCTAGATGCTCTGCAACGAGTCGTGGACAAGAGAAGCGACGGCGATTCCATTTATGACGAGCTAGATTCGATGGCACTCACCCAGGTAACTGAGTGGGTTTTTAGAATCTATAAAAGTAAGACAGAGGAAAAGGCTGTGCTTGGATCGGTTAATGTCGACGGCGTAGCGCGAGAGATGGGGGCCAGAGAGCTCTTTGGCTATATGAGCGAAGATACAGTCTCAAGAAAGAAAGTGATCGAGATAGCGAGGGTCATGGCGGCGATGGTCAACGAATTGGCAGATCAAGACTCGCGATGGATACCATGGAAGGTCAGAATTATAGATAGCCTCGTCGCCAACACGCGTCAAGAATTACTGGATTTTGTACTGACTAGAGCCAAATTGGGATTGGTGGGGGATATGTGTGATACTATCGAAGCGGTCAAGCAGCCAGAGCTAAGTACAGATGAATACTTGAGACTGAGGCAGGTTGGGGTAGGTGAAAGGGAGGAGAAGTGGATGTGGTACAGAATGAAACTGTTAGGTCAGTGGATAAAAGAAGTCGAAAAGGTGAGCAAAAATACATGAGCGAATATTTCCTGTTGTACAGGAGCAAAATAGATTGTTACCAGATTAATTTGTCCCGCTGAATTTGGTCGGTGCTCGTCTGATT
>CAZGNX010000007.1:0-31547 GCA_964527065.1 uncultured Pseudomonadales bacterium | reverse complement strand
GGATGTGCTCGCGAGTTTGGGGCATGGGACCGTCGGTTGCGGCTACAACCAAGATCGCGCCGTCCATCTGGGCGGCACCGGTGATCATGTTCTTGATATAGTCGGCGTGACCGGGAGCGTCAATGTGGGCATAGTGGCGAACTTTGGTTTCGTATTCTTGGTGGGAGAGGTTGATTGTGACACCACGCTGGCGCTCTTCGGGGGCTGAGTCGATATCGGCATAGGACTTGGCCGTGGCTAGTCCTTGTTTAGCCAATACCGTAGTGATGGCGGCGGTCAAAGTAGTTTTGCCGTGGTCGACGTGACCAATTGTTCCAATATTGACGTGGGGTTTGTTGCGGACGAATTTGGCGGTATCTGCCATAGTGCTCCTTTTAGTTGGATTCTTTGTTAATAATTTTGTCGGCAAGATTCCCGGGGACGGGGTCGTAATGGCTCATTTCCATATACGAATTAGCTCGACCCTGAGTCATGCTCCTGAGTATTGTAACATAACGAGAGAGCTCCGACAAGGGAACAATGGCGTTGATTACCCGGACGTTGCCTCGCTGACTCGTACCCAAGACTTGCCCCCTTTTGCTTGAGATGTCGCCGATCACGTCACCCATGAATTCTTCGGGGGTAGTGATCTCAAGTTTCATGATGGGTTCGAGGATGATGGGGCCTGCTTGGCGGACGGCGGACTGTACGGCCATGGAACCTGCGATCTTGAAGGCTATTTCACTTGAGTCAACGTCGTGGAACGAGCCGTCGTAGAGCGTGATTTCGATATCAACAACGGGAAAACCCGCAATGATGCCGTTCTCGAGAGCTTCGCGCACGCCCTTTTCAACGGGAGCGATAAACTCCTTGGGGATCGCGCCTCCCACGATGGCATTGATAAACTGAACGCCCTCCCCCCGACCAAGTGGTTTGATCCGCAGGTAACAGTGGCCATACTGTCCACGACCGCCTGACTGTTTGATGTACTTGCCTTCCGCTTCGGATGCCTGTGTGATCGTTTCGCGGTAGGCAACCTGAGGGTTACCTACGTTGGCCTCAACTCCAAATTCGCGTTTCATGCGATCAACGATGATCTCGAGGTGCAGCTCACCCATGCCGGCAATCAAGGTTTGGCCAGTCTCTTGGTTACTCCTAATTTTGAAAGTCGGATCCTCCTCTGCTAATCGCGAGAGAGCGAGCCCCATTTTCTCCTGATCAACTTTGGTCTTGGGTTCGATAGAGAGACTAATTACGGGCTCGGCAAAGGAGATCCCCTCAAGAACAATCGGATGTGCGGCGTCACAAAGCGTATCCCCAGTACGCGTGTCTTTCATTCCCACAACGCCTACAATCTCTCCGGCAATGGCTTCTTGAACTTCTTCTCTATCATTGGCGTGCATGAGCATGAGGCGTCCGACCCGTTCTGTCTTGTCGCGCGTAGCATTGTAGATATAGGAGCCACTCGTGATACGCCCTGAATAGACGCGCACGTAGGTCAGTTTGCCGATGTGGGGATCGGCCTGGATTTTGAAGGCGAGAGCGGCGAAGGGTTCTTTCACATCTGGTTTACGGGTGGCAACCTCTTCTGTGCGGGGTACTTTACCTTCGGCTGGGGGTACGTCTAGAGGGGACGGGAGATAGTCAACGACGCCGTCAAGTAAGGGTTGCACACCTTTGTTGCGTAGACTCGTGCCGCAATACATAGGAACTAGTTTGTAGGCAATGGTGGCAGAGCGGAGCGCTTTTTTGAGTTCGGCCAAGCTTGGAACTACGCCGTTTAAGTATTTCTCGAGTAGGATGTCGTCGGTTTCACAAATTTGTTCAATGAGTCGAGCGCGTTCTTTGGCAACTTCTTCAGCCATATCATCTGGGATTGGGCCTACTTCGTATTTGGCACCAGTTTCGTCTCCGGTCCAAATGATGGACTGCTCCTCAAGGAGCATGACTACACCTTTAAAAGTATTTTCGGCCCCGATCGGGTAAGTGACAATCGCGGTTTTGACCCCAAGCTTTTCTTCGACATCTTTGAGGGTGTGTTTGAAGTCAGCCCCCAGCTTGTCCATTTTGTTGACGAAACAGATGCGGGGAACTTTGTACTTGTCAGCTTGGCGCCAGACAGTCTCAGATTGAGATTGCACTCCCTCTTCGGCGTCTAAGACCGTCACCCCACCATCAAGCACGCGTAAGCTACGCTCTACTTCCGCCGTGAAGTCGACGTGGCCAGGAGTGTCGATCAGGTTGATACGATGGGAATCAGAGAAGAGAGATTTGGGGAGTGCGGGGGTCCAAAAGGTGGTGGTGGCGGCTGAGACGATCGTGATGCCACGCTCTTTCTCCTGCTCCATCCAGTCCATCTGGGTGTTGCCTTCGTCGATGTCGCCGATTTTGTAGGACTTGCCTGTGTAGAAAAGGATGCGTTCACTGGTCGTGGTTTTGCCTGCGTCGATGTGGGCAATGATGCCGATGTTTCTGATCTTGTCCATCGCCAGTTGACGATCTTGGGTTTTGACGATAGCCATACGGTTTAATATCCAATAATCAAATTACAAATTCCAAACATTGGGAACTTGAATGAATAAAATTGCTCAAACGAATGAGGCGAAGATCATTTTACCTCACTAGGGCAGAGTTTGTCGAGATGGTGAGATATACTACACGCATGCAAACGAGTTTTCGCCGGCTTGATGGGACGACCTTACCATATCCCCTGTTCTTTCCCGATGCCACTAGAGGTGAAGTGCGAAAGCTGAGCTTGGCGGATGTGAAGGCAGTCGGGCTCCCCGGGATACTTGTCAATACTTTTCATCTTCTGCGACTGGTGGGGAGGGAAAAAACAGAAGCAGCCGGCGGGATACACAAATATCTTGGCTGGGACGGCGCGATGATCTCGGACTCCGGCGGATTCCAGGTTATGTCGATCGCGAAGAAATACGGTGGTAATAGTACAGTAACTGATGCGGGTGTGACGTTTACCCTCGACGGAGTTGACCATCACTTCTCCCCCGAGGATTCGATTAAGTATCAAATGGCGATGAGAACCGACCTCATGGTGGTGCTCGACGACTTTACCCCGCCAGACGCCACGCACAATGAGGCCGAGGAGACCGTGAGACGGACGACGTTGTGGGCTAAGCGGTGCAAGGAAGAATATTTGCGCGTAATGCACGAACGCAAGAATGCAGGAGTGCAAGAGAGGCCGTATCTCATTGGGGTCGTGCAAGGCGGGGTGTTTGAAGATCTTAGGTTGCGCAGTATCCGTGAGCTCACGTCAATTGGTTTTGACGGCTATGGCTACGGCGGGTTCCCCATGAAAGACGGCAAGTTTGACGAGGAGATGGCGAAATTGATCGCACGGGCGACCGTAAAGGTCGCCCCTACAGCATTGTTGTATGGACTGGGGATCGGCAAACCGGATGACATCGTGAAATGCGTCAATTGCGGTTGGCAAATATTTGATTGTGTGCTCCCTACCCGCGACGCGCGCCACGGACGGCTTTATGTGTATAAAGCGGAAAAGATGGAGACAATCGACCTGGACACCGAACCATTTTATGAGTATTACAATCCCAAAAAAGCAGACCACCTGCAAGAAGAATCCCCGGTTTCGACTGCCTGTGATTGTGAGCTGTGTACGACTGTGACCCGCAGCGAGTTTGCGGGTATGTGGAGAGCGCGGGACGAGCGCGTCCTGCGGCTGGCGACGATCCATAACCTGAGATTTTATGCGATTTTGATGGAAAAATTGCGAAAGTGATAACATGAGTTTATGGCAGAGATAATTGCAGTTGTAGTTGGGTTGTGGCTCCTGGGGATTATTAAAATCCCCTGGCTTACGATGCCGCATTTCCCCGTTTTTTCGATCCTCGGCTATTCGATCACAATCCAGCGGCTATTGATTATCGGGATCTTAGTATGGCTGGCCACGAGTCTGGGATCCCCTTTCCGCCAGATCCTGTGGGTGTTTTTTATCTTGTGGCTGCTATCGACGATTGGGATCATTACGATCGCAGGAACAGGAATGTTGATCGTCGTGTCGATCGTCGTGGGACTTGTGTTGTCGATTGCTCAAAGATAATCAAACGGGCGACCGTAAAGGTCGCCATAGGCACACGGGCGGACACGGGGGTCCGCCAATCCCACGGGTCGACACGGGGGTCGACGATACACACGGGCGGACACGGGGGTCCGCCCCTACGAATTAAATTTGTCTTTATGCCAATTGATAACATTGTTTTGGATATATTCTCGAATGCGATTGAAATCTGCTTCATCACGTATGATGTGTTCATAATAATTACGTTGCCACAATTTTTTGTTAAATGATTTCCACCCATGTATTTTCATCCCTTCCAAATAATTGTGGGTTGTCATTGTTTTGAACCGTTGAATTATTGTTCCCAATGTAGGGGCGGACCCCCGTGTCCGCCCGTGCGATCCCAAAGCAATAATGAGATGAATATGGTTTGGCATTATTTGAAATATATCAACGGTTGTCCCAGGATAATATTGTGGAATCGATATAATGAACGATTTTACGATGTGACCGAATGGCAATAAATACAAATTGTCATTAACAATTTTCCCCAACAAACATTCCCTGTCTTGCACACAAATCGTCACAAAATACATATTACTTGAGGAATAATCAAAATCTCGCAAACGAATGGAACGGCGGATAGGCACGGCTTTGTCCATGCCTAAATCTTAACAAATTGAAAAATAAAATTGATTACCAGCGGAAATGTGCGAAGGCTTTATTTGCGTCCGCTTGTCGGTGGATGTCGTCGCGTTTCTTGATCGCGGCACCTGCGTTGTTGTAGGCATCCAGAATCTCGGCGGCCAACTTCTCACCGTATGTGTGGTACTCGGAGTTAGAGCGCTTGTTCGAAAAATCTACGAGCCAGCGAATAGAGAGGCTAAACTGGCGACGGGGTGAGACGGGCATCGGGACTTGGTAGGCAGCACCTCCAATACGACGAGAGCGGACCTCAGTCTTGGGCTTGATGTTGCCAAGGGCGGTCATTAAAACATCGATCGGCTGCAGTTTGGTTTTTTCTCCTACAATCTCGAGAGCCTTGTAGACCTGTTTCTCGGCCACAACTTTTTTGCCATCACGCATCACGCGGTTTATGAGTTTGGCCACTTCGAGTGAGTTGTATTTGATATCGCCAGTGACTCGTTTGACGGTAGTTGCTTTTGCGCGCATAGGTTATTCCTTATACTTTTGGTCTTTTGGTCCCGTATTTGGAGCGGCTAGTTTTGCGTTTTTCCACGCCAGCCGTGTCATAGATACCACGAACAATGTGATATTTGACACCGGGCAAATCTTTGACACGACCGCCACGCACCAGGACGACTGAGTGTTCGGCCAAATTGTGTCCTTCGCCCATAATGTAAGCCGTAACCTCTTGCTTGTTGGAGAGGCGGACACGGGCCACTTTGCGCAGCGCCGAGTTGGGCTTTTTCGGTGTCATAGTCTTGACAATGATACAGACTCCTCGTTTTTGCGGAGAGGGATACTCGACCATTTTGCGCTTGGTGGCATTGTAGCCTTTGCGCAAGGCACTCCCCTTGCGTTTCTTGACTTTGTTATCGCGTCCGTGACGGACCAATTGATTGACTGTCGGCATATGTGGTCGCTATTGTAGCATAGCCCTTTCAGGCGAGGTAGGGATGAGACGGCCGATGATAACGTTTTCTTTGAGCCCAAAAAGTGGGTCTTCTTTGCCTTCTAGGGCGGCCTCGGATAAGACGTTGGTCGTCTGCTCAAATGAGGCGGCTGAGAGCCATGAGTGGGTGTGAAGCGCGGCGCGGGTAACCCCAAGCATCACGGCGACGGCGGTTGCGGGTTCTCCTCCTTGCGCGAGTGCTTCTTCGTTGCCTTTGTCAAAGGCAAAACGATCGACAATTTCACCGCTAATGAGTGAGGTATCACCGGACTCCTCGATCTTGACCTTGCTCGTCATTTCACGTACAACAACCTCGAAGTGTTTGTCCGAGATGGGAATGCCTTGTGACTCGTAAACCGCTTGGATTTCTTGGATCAAGTAAGTTTGGGCTTCCCGAATACCACGAACTTTGAGAACCTCCTGAATGTTTTGGGGACCTGTTGCAAGAGGGAAGCCAGCCGTAATAAGATCTTTGTCTTTCACGACGAGAGAGAGTGTGGCTGGGACAAAGTGTTCCTCTTTGCCGCCAGAACCGGTGGCAGTAATTGTGACTTTGTTGCCGTCTGTAGTTTCTTCCACACTAATTTTGCCAGAAATACCTGCTAGGGGTGCGGCAATCTTGGGATTACGGGCTTCAAAAAGCTCCTCAACCCGTGGCAAACCTTGGGTCACGTCGAGCCCCACGATACCGCCCGCGTGTTTGACCCGCATGGTGAGTTGTGTACCGGGCTCGCCGATTGACTGAGCGGCAACAACTCCAACAGGTGAGCCGATCTCGACCAGTTTGCGCGTACCAAAGTCCCAACCATAACACTGAGCACAGAGTCCGTAGCGGGCTTTGCAGGTGAGAGGAGAGCGGATTTCGATACTTTCGACTCCTGATTCAAAGAGCTTATCGGCGAGTTGGTCGTCGATAATGGCATCTTTTTTCACGAGGATTGCTTTGGATTTTGGATCTTTGACGCTCTTGCCTACGACCCGCCCAAGTACTCGTTTGACAAAGTGTTTGCCGCGAACACCGGTAGTTTCGACGCTGAAATACTCTGTGCTACCACAATCAGCTTCGCGGATGATCGAGGTGTGTGATACATCGACCAATCGGCGAGTCAGATAACCAGCATCGGCTGTTTTGAGAGCAGAGTCGGTGAGGCCTTTGCGAGAACCACGTGAGGAGTTGACGTATTCAAAGATGGAGAGGCCTTCGCGGAAGTTACTTTTGGTAGGCATTTCGACGATCTTGCCAAGGGGATCAACAACGAGCCCACGCATCGCTGAGAGTTGTTTGACCTGATCGCGCGATGCCCGAGTACCACCAGAGTCGATAATTATTTTGACGGCGTTACGCTCGTCAAACTTTTCCCAGGTAGCGGTAGCGATGGCTTCGGTGGTTTCCATCCAGACCTCAAATGAGAGGCGGCGCTTTTCTTCTTCGGTAATAAGTCCCTGGTTAAAGGTCTCTAAGATTTCGTTGACACGAACATCGGCCTCTTTGATCATGTCGGCTTTTTTGCTGATCATGATATTGTCGGCTACCGAAACCGAGAGCCCGGAAGTGGTTAAGTATTCAAAACCAATAGACTTGATTTTGTCGACAAGGTCGGCCACAAGATCATTGTCAAAAACCCTGATCGCTTCGCGGATCAGATCGGTGATTTTTTTGGCATTGACTGCTTCGTTGATAAAGCGTAACTCAGCAGGCAAGGTCTCGTTGAAAATCAAGCGTCCCACGGATGTCGTAAGAATAACCCCGCCAACACGAACTTTGATAGGTTGACGCAGATTAATTTGGCCAGATTCGCGGGCGGCATAGGCTTGATCGGCGTCACCATAGACAGTATCTCCAAGCTCAAGGTCGGGGTTAAAGCTAGTCAAATAGTAGCAACCTAGTGCCATTTCTTTGTTGGGGACGGTGATCGGACTGCCGTTGGCGGGTTTGAGCAAATTGTTTTTGGCCATCATGCGGGTACGGGCGTCCTCGATGGCGGTCTCGGAGAGCGGGACGTGCACAGCCATTTGGTCACCGTCAAAGTCGGCGTTGTAGCCAGCACAGACACAGGGATGGAGCTGGATAGCATTGCCCTCGATGAGTACGGGATAAAAAGCTTGGATACCGAGTTTGTGGAGGGTTGGGGCGCGGTTTAAGAGCACAGGGTGATCTTTGGTGATGCGCTCCAATATATCAAAAACGAGTGGGTCCTTGCGCTCGATTGCGTGCTTGGCGGACTTGACGTTGGGGGCGGTGCCTTCGGCTATTAGTTCTCGCAGGACGTAGGGTTTGAACATCTCAAGTGCCATGTCTTTGGGTAGGCCACACTGGGAGAGCTTGAGTTCTGGACCCACTACAATCACGCTTCTACCAGAATAGTCGACACGCTTGCCCAGGAGATTTTGCCGGAAACGACCTTGCTTGCCCGAGAGCATATCAGAGAGCGAGCGCAATGGTTTGACAACGCGACGGCGGGTGGTTTTGGCTTGGCTCGCATCAATGAGGGAGTCGACAGCTTCTTGGAGCATGCGTTTTTCGTTGCGCAAGATGATCTCGGGGGCGCCAAGGTCAATCAAGTGTTTGAGACGGTTGTTGCGATTGATAACGCGGCGGTACAAATCGTTTAAGTCTGAGGAGGCGAATCGTCCACCAGAGAGCTGAACCATAGGGCGCAATTCGGGCGGGAGTACGGGCAAGACTTTGAGCACCATCCAGGTGGGACTTAAGCTAGCGTTTTTAAGGCCATCGACAACTTTGAGGCGTTTGGATAACTTGGTACGACGGACACTGGCGGTAGACTCTTCACGGAGCTCTTGCTTGATAGATTTGGAGAGTTTTTGGAGGTCAATGGTTTCTAGGTATTCAAGCACCGCTTCGGCTCCCATCCCCACTTTGAGGTGAGAAATGGCGTCATATTCTTCGAGCTTGAGATACTCGTCCTCGGCCATTACGGCGCCGGGGACAATGCGCTTGGCCATACTGGTTACTGTTTTGTAAATTTCGCTCAGTGAGTCTTTGTCTAGGACGAGACTTTCACGCAGTGCGGCAATCGTCTTTTTGGAAGCGGTGAGTTGTTTTTCGGTAGGTTTATCAGAGAGGCTGGCTTTGACTTTTTCGATATCAGCTTTGATCGTCTCTTCCACTTGTTTCAATGCCTCGGCGTGACGAGCCTCAAGAGATTCAACTACTTTGGCCTTAGCTTCTTTGTCGACGGCGAGGACGAGGTATTTGGCAAAGTAGACTACCGCCGAGAGGGCTTTGGGGGCCACATTCATCAGTAGGCTCAGCTTGCTGGGAGCACCTTTGAAGTACCAGATATGAGCAACGGGAGCGGCCAAGTTGATATGACCCATGCGCTCACGACGTACACGAGATTGTGTAACTTCAACCCCACATTTGTCACAGACTATACCGCGGTAGCGGATGCGCTTGTATTTGCCGCAATAACATTCGTAGTCTTTGGTTGGTCCAAAAATGCGCTCGCAGAAGAGACCATCTTTTTCTGGTTTGAGCGTACGATAGTTAATTGTCTCTGGCTTGATTACCTCGCCAAATGACCAGCCTCGCACAGTCTCTGGGGAGGCAATTTGAATTTTGAGACCTTTGAAGTCGAGAATGTTTTTCATCATAGCTTAGGCCTCCCCTCCTTCTGCTTTTTTGAGTTCTTCGTCGGATGGTTCTTCAATTTCGTCTAGACTTGTCGGTTTTTTGGTGTCGTCTGAGTTGTCGTCTGTTGGATCAATCACACTGGCAGGATCGTCACCTATGACGCTATCGTCAGGCAAGGTGGCGGTATCGTCAGCAAGGATCACTTTGTCTTTTTCGATTTCTTCGGCGCTCTCATCGGCTACCAAGACCTCTTTGGGGTCGACGGGAATTATATCTAGCCCGAGTGAGTTGAGTTCTTTGAGGAGAACTTTGAAAGACTCGGGAACGGTCGACTCGGGGATTGGAGTACCTTTGACGATAGCTTCAAAGGCTTTGGCACGACCAACCAGGTCATCGGATTTGATCGTCAGCATTTCTTGGAGGACATGGCCGGCCTTGTGTGACTCAAGCGCCCAGACCTCCATTTCACCCAAGCGCTGTCCACCCATTTGGGCTTTGCCGCCCAGTGGCTGTTGTGTGACTAAGGAGTAAGGACCCGTTGAGCGAGCGTGTGTTTTGTCCTCGACCATGTGAATGAGTTTGAGAATGTAGGCGATGCCGACAGTCGTGGGATTGTCAAAAGGAAGACCGGTGCGCCCATCATAGAGTATGGCTTTGCCACCTTCTGGTAGTCCTGCTTTTTTGAGCTCGGCTTCGATTACGGATTCGTTGAGTGGTTCAAAGACTGGAAGGGCGACTTTGTATCCAAGTTTGTGCGCGGCCCAACCAAGGTGAGCCTCCAGGAGTTGACCCAAGTTCATGCGGGCGAGGACGGAGAGTGGGGAGATAATAATGTCAACGGGAGTTCCGTCGGCAAGATATGGCATGTCGGCGACTGGGATGATGCGAGAGATCACGCCTTTGTTACCGTGGCGACCTGCCAATTTGTCACCGACCGTAACTTTGCGAATTTGGGCAACTTTGATTGTGACCGTTTTGAGAACGCCGGGGTCTAGCTCATCACCTTCTTCGCGGTCGAGGGTGCTGACTTCTATCACGGTGCCTGACTCACCATTGCTCATGCGCAAACTGGTGTCTCTAACTTCGCGGGCTTTCTCACCAAAGATGGCACGCAAAAGACGTTCTTCGGCGGTTAATTCTGTTTCGCCTTTGGGGGCGATTTTGCCGACTAAGATGTCATTGCCCGTGACTTCGGAACCAACGACAACGACTCCGTCCATTCCAAGATTGCGCAAGTCATGTTCTGAGACATTGGGAATATCGCGGGTGAGCTCTTCGGCACCGAGCTTTGTATCCATGATATCGGCTTCGTATTCATTGATGTGGATTGAGGTCAAGATGTCTTGATGCACGAGGCGATCGGAGACTATGATGGCATCTTCGTATCCGAGACCCATAAAGGAGGCATAGGCTATGACGAGATTGCGACCTAGAGCAAGCTCTCCCCCATCTCCTGCTGGCCCGTCGATCAAGAGATCTCCTTTTTTGACTTTGGTCCCGACGGTCACGACTGGTTTTTGGTTGTAACAAGTAGAGCCCGCAGTGCGGTGGAATTTGATAAGTGTATAAGTGACTCGACCCCGATCGTAAGATGCATGCTCAGAGAGTTTGTTGGTATAAAATGCCTTGGCTGAGGTCAAATCTTTTTTATCCAGCTCAAGCACAATCTCATTGGCATCAACTGAGACAATTGTGCCTGCGTAATCTGCTCGCACAACCCATCCCATAGACTCGGCTACTGAGGCTTCCATGCCCGTACCAATAAGTGGAGCTTCGGGACGAATGAGGGGGACAGCTTGGCATTGCATGTGGGTACCCATGAGAGCGCGGTTGGCCTCGTCGTGGGCTATGAAAGGGATGAGTGAAGCAGAGGTACCCACAACTTGTCGTGGCACTACGTCGATGTATTGGACTTTGTCTACAGGCACTTCGATAAAGTTGCCGCGGTAGCGCACTGGCACCCAGGGATCAAGAATGTCGCCCTTGTCGCTGACGGCTACGCCTGCGTGGGTGATAAAGTAGTTTTGCTCATCATCAGGTGCGAGATAATGGATATCGTCAGAAATGTGCATAACTGTTTTACTACCTCTCTTGACAGCCGTTACCTGACGATACGGCGACTCGAGAAAACCATATTCGTTGATCTTTGTATAAAGCGAAAGGTAGGTCACGAGTCCGATGTTTGGACCTTCGGGGGAGCGTACGGGACAAATACGACCATACTGAGAGGCATTGATGTCGCGCATAGAGAAGGAGGCGCGTTCGCGTGTGACACCACCTGTACCCATAACAGAGAGACGTCGCAAGTTGTCAATCTCGGCGAGTGGGTTGGTTTGGTCTAGAATAGTGGAGAGCCTGTTGCGACGGAAAAACTCTGAGATTGTAGCAATTACGGGCCGTGCGTTGATTAGCTGGACGGGAGTAACCGCTTCTTCTGGCTTGACTAAGGACATTTTTTCTTTGATCGAGCGCTCGAGGCGCAAGAGACCAATGCGGAAGGCGGTCGCACCCAAGAGCTCACCCACACGGCGGACTCGGCGATTGGCGAGATGGTCGATATCGTCAACATGCCCCACGCCATTTTGGAGACCAATCAAGTATTTGATGATTGCAATAAGATCGGCTTTTTGTAGGACCTGATTATCGGGCTTGTTCTCGATATTCAAACCTAATTTTTTGTTGAGTTTGTACCTGCCTACTTTGTCCAAATCGTAGCGGCGTGGGTCAAAGAAACTCTGGAAGAAAAGGTTTTTGGCATTTTCGAGTACCGCGGGCTCACCTGGCCTAATTTTGTCGTAGAGATCCAAGAGAGCTTCGGTTTGGGTGTGATTGTTATCTTTGGCGAGAGTGGCAAAGATGTAGTGGTGATTATCGTCTGTGTCAACGTCTTTGAATAAGGCCTTGATCTCTCCCTCGTCTTCGATACCCAAGGCTCGCAGGAGAGTCGTGACGTAGAATTTGCGGTGCCGGTCGATCTTGGCTGTAAGAGTATCATTTTTGCCGACTGAAAGCTCAAGCCATGACCCTCGCATAGGGCGCAGTTCTGCCGTATAGAGCACACGGCCGGTTGTGGGATCAACAGAGCCGGCGAAAAAAGCACCGGGTGCGCGAACAAGTTGATTGACGACGGCGCGTTCGATGCCTGAGACGATAAAGGTTCCTCGGGTAGTCATTTTAGGGATATCGCCTAAGAAGACGTCTTGTTCAGTCATATCACCGGTAATCTTGTTGGTGAGCTTGACTTTGACTCGCAAAGGCATGTCGTAGGTTAAGCCTTTTTTGACGGCTTCGGCGGGGGTTAGTTTGGGAGATTCAAAATAGTGACCGGCGAAGGAAAGCTCCCAAGTTTTTCCGGTAAAATCTTCGATCGGACTAATTTCTTTAAGATATTTCTGGAGATCGTTGTTTAAGAATTGTTCGTAAGATTCGCTCTGTACACGCGTGAGGTCAAGGGGGGGTAGATTGACGTTCTCGCTCCCCCAATATAATCGCTTCTTTTGTGTCATGGGGCGGTTACCTCTTGCTTGTGGCCACAAATATAAAAACGGACGTACTTGGATCTCGTACGCCCAGTCACACTACTGGCAAAGGTGTATTTAACCATAGCTAGATCTGTGAGTCAAGGGTTAATTTGGTCGATCTGTTACTTGATATATTGAGAGATATTATGTGCGTGCTGAGCGTTAGTCTCAGCGTAGTGAATCTGGCCCATCCTATCGTGCAAGTAAAACCAGTAGGGAGAATCTTTTGCATTGCGGACGGCGTCAATAGCAGCAAGACCAGGATTGCCGATTGGACCAGGGGGGAGACCACGATGGAGATAGGTGTTGTAGGGAGAGGCAAGTCGTCGGTCAAGCAGCGTTGTGTTGGGCCACCATGCCCCGGGTTTACCAAGGAAATATTGGACTGTGGCGTCAAGTTCTAGCGCCCAGCCGGCGCTTAAACGCTTCTTGAGTATCCCAGCCACGATTGGTTTCTCATCAGTTGCGCGCGTTTCTCGCTCAACGAGTGATGCCAAGATGAGCGACTCTCTATCAAGATTGCCTACTTTTTTGACAAAATTGTCGTGCATGATGGTCACTAACTCCTCTGAAGTCACATCCTCTCTAACAAAGTAGGTGTCGGGGAAGAGCTGACCCTCCATATTACCCACTACAGTTAAAAATTCTTTGACTGGCAATCCGGCCGTCTCGGCAATCTGCTCTGAGCGGTACCCCTCGGGAATTGTGAGTGTTTTGTCGACAGCTAATCCCCTTGTGAGCGATTGGGCGATCGTGGGAACTGTTAGCGAAGGCGAGAGTCGATATATGCCAGCTTGGACTGTAAGTTCGTGTTGTCTGACGATCAGACGGAAGTAGAGTGGTGAACGGATGAGGCCGGCGGACTTAAGACTTGTGGCGACTGATTGGACACTCTCCCCTTTGGCTACTTCAAATGTTTGTAATTCAGTGGCTGTGGAGGCAGGCCTCGTCAAACTATATATGTAGAGCACAATGATGATCAGGGAGAGGAGGCTATACTTCACTAAAGAGCGCACGGCGATACTTTTGCGTTTTCTTGTCATAGATAAAAATGCGTCCGCATTTGCAAGTAACTTTTGCACTGTCTTTGAGTAAAGTTCTGCCACAACCCACACACTGGCCCTTACTGAGTAACCAAGCTTGTATTGGGGCAATCACATTTTTGAGCATGTCTTTAGTTTACACTATTTATTGAATTCTAGGTAATCTTCAAGGATGAGACAAGCCGCGTAGGAATGGTTGTTGCGACGTTTAGCGCGGTTTGCTCCACCCTGCTGTAGTTTGTATTGAGCTTCTCTTGTGGAGAGGGTTTCGGGATGCAGAATCACGGGAAGCTGTGTAACTATTGTGAGCTTGTGGGTAAATTTCTTGACTTGCTTTGCAATTGCCCCCTCCGGGATACCACAGACAATGTGCGTGATACCATCTTGGCGGATGAGAGTGTTTATGGTGGTAATTAATTGAGAAGAGTTTTTGAGAGATGGCAGGGGGGTGGCGAGAGAATCTTCTGCTGTGGCAAGCCCGACATGGACTAATCCATAATCGATGGCGAGATATTTGTTCATATAACGTAAGCCTTGATAATGAGACGGCGCAAGTAGGTACCAGGAGGTGTACAGGTTATTAACGTTAAATAGCGTCCATTATATGTTTGAGCCAGTGGCGAGAGATCGTCCGGGGTAGTTTCATACATTTGCGCAATTTTGTAAGTGTAGGTTGCACCATCAGCGGTAATCTCCATGGTGTCACCAATATCAAGAGTATGTAATGTCGAGAAAATCGAGAGATAATTTTTTGGGTCAAAAAATTGTGGAAGCACCGAGTGGCCAAAAATAACAGTGTTGCCTAGGTCGCCCGGCATCGCAGTCCCACCGTACTGGATGAGCGACTGCTTAAGATCATTGTGGTCACTGCGGACGACGGCGTGGTCGATTCCTAGTTTGGGTATTGTAAGGGTGTAAACCAAGGAGGTAGATGAAGTAGATGTGGTGGAGGGAGCGCCCGCAAACCAGCTGGAGGCATTGGTGTAGTCGAGTGAAGTATTAACCACTTCGTCCACAAAAGTTGGGCCACTGTTGGCACTGACCTGCTGGATATGTGGCTCAGTGAGCGGGGAGAGACTACCTATACGCTGAAAACGCGGAGCAAACTTCACCTGGTAATTGATAAGTGGATAGGCGACTGTTGTAAATGTTGCTACGCCAAAGGTCACGAATGCGAGTGAGAGGAAATAGCGCATTTTGGACCATACCCCAACTTTGGGAGCCAGAGTGTAACCTGGTGGTGATTTGATGTAGCGATAGGTCATAAAGTGGAGGCCACAATCTCTAGCACAATGTTGTTGGCATTAAGTGGCAGGGATTTGAAACGTGGTGGGAGCCAACGAGGGGTTATTACAACTTCTGCATGCTCATATCCTGGAACTGTGGGTTGTAGAATTCCCGCAATTTCGCTATCTTTTGCTCCTTTTAGGCTGGATTGGAGAAGCTTGGTGTCTATCTTGGGTAAGAGTGCCACTTGAATTTTGGCTGTTCCTTGGACACTACTGCCGTCTGCACTCACGTTGCTGGCGCTTAGATCCACGGTGGAGGGAATGTTGGCTCGGACAAATCCAGAGGGGACGGCACTGTCGATCGTAGAGTTGATGAGAGTAGTGACATCTTCTGTCTGGTAGCGCAAGAGAGTGGCGGTGAGTGTTAAATCTCCTTTGAGTGAGGAGGCAACTTCGCCAATTTTGGCAGAATACTCAACATTCTCGAGTTTGATTGAACTTGGAATGAGATATATGCCTGTGCCTGGACTGTTGTTAGTATTAGCACCCTTCTCTAGCTTGTCTGTTAGCTCTTGTGTTAACTCTTGTGTCAGACGCTTGAGGTCAGTGGTCTCTACTACCCGTACTTCCTCTGAAGTGCCACCACTCAAGGCCGCGTCGGCCTTGGCGACGTAGCTATCTTTGCCAAAGTTTAGAACCGTAAATTCGGTACCTGCAGTCAGGTTGCTCTCCTTACCAATGGCGACAGCGGTAATGGTAGTTGAGGCCTTGCCGACATAGTCGTTGGAGGCTGAGCCACTTGCAACTGTAATCTCTGAATCGAGGGTAAACTTGAGATTACCAGAGTTAAGCGAAGTTCCTTTGGGGAAAGTTTTAGCGGCAACTGTACGGTTGAAGATCGTCACGGGCCCTTCACTGGTCTCACCCACGATTTTTTTACCTGTAGTTTCGATGACTTTTTCGCCTTGCTGGGTGACTAATTCGATCTCCGCTGGCACAACACGAGCCCCAAAATCGATGCTTTCTTCATCAGTTCTGAGTGTTAGCTCGACCTCTTGGTCGAGATTCTTGGGAGTGGCATAAATCGTGACAGTCGCAGTGGGCAGTGCCCATACAAGATAAAAAAAGACAACGCCAAGGAAAATGAGTGCGCCTAGTGCGATCCAATAGTGACGCTTGACTCCAGGGAGATTGAACTTGATTGTGGGGAGGTTGATTTTGGGTAGGTGCATGGCGGGCATGACAAAGCGATGACGTGCGGGGATAGATTCATTAGGAGAGACGGGTTCCTCACTGGGCTGGGCAATTGTCTCTTCTGGGTCGACAAAAACAGGGTTTGTTGGCTTGGTAAAGCCAATTTCTGTGGCGGTAAGTAACTGCGGTTCTTCTGGTACCTGGACTTTGTCTGCCTCTGTAGGTGAGGCTGGCGAGGCAGCATTGTCCTCAGACAAGTTAACACCTAAGCTTTTGGCCACTTCTGTGCCTCCTGCCACTCCTAATGCACGAATCGCTACGTCTTTGGCTAGTGCTTCTACTTTGGGGGTATGTAAGAAATTGAAGTCTTTTTGCCAATCGACACTCAACAAGTTTTGAATGAGCTCATCGAGGGCATGCATGCTATTGAATAGGATGATACGTGAGGGGAGATTGTCTCCATCCTTAAACCGTGTAACTCCTTCGGTCACATCGGCTACGATGTCCTCACTGCGACCAAGCGTCTCCACTGCCTCAATCCTACCCAGTCGTACCAGGATAAATGTCAGCTCATCTCGCATGACTTGGATGATGATTGAAGAGGTGGGGGTCCCCTCTTGGATCTTGAGATAGCTTACGATACTATCGGTGATGACGACAAAGCCGAGGAGTTTGAGTTCTAGTTCCTTGCCAATGCTCTTAATGAGAGTCCTTTTGGAGCCCAAAATACCGCTTTTGTCGGTCCAGCCTTGAGGAATGCCTAAAATAACGTCCGTAGGTTCCTCGCTGAGCCCTTCTACTGCGCTTGAGATGGTGGCATCCACTGCTGTGATGAGCTCACTTGTGGTGCCTGTGTCGCCATCCCACTCGACAGGCGTGCCTATCGCGGCAATTTCTGTCTGTTCTTTGGCAACGTGCCAAACGGCGGCTTGAACGAGGTCGTCCGTCATGACGAGGGCCAAGAATTGCTTGGGTTCTACCTTTGTTTCACCCTTGAGTTTGCCCAAAAAATTGCCTAGTTGCATAGATCAAGGATAGCACATTTTGAGGTCAGGCAAGGCGAGCGTAGATGCGGCGTTTGCCGGAGCCCAAAGCTTCATCTTTGTAGATTGCAATCGCGCCGATGAGACCTGTATGTTCCACATGGGGGCCGCCGCAGAGCTCTTTGGAGTAGTCCCCGATTGTGTAGACACTAACCTTGTCAGGATATTTCTCGGCGAAGAAAGCACGGGCGCCGCTCTTGAGCGCCTCATCTTTGTCCTCGATAGATTTGGTGACAGGTAGATCGGCCACAATTTTCTCATTGATAATCTCCTCAATTTTTTTGAGCTGTTGAGCTGTTGGTTTGCCACTATAGGTATAGTCAAAGCGCAGGCGCTCACTGGTGATATTGCTCCCCGCTTGTTGTATCTCATCCCCGAGCACATCGGCGAGGGCTTGATGCAGGAGATGGGTGGCGGTGTGATATTTGGTCGTGGTCTCCCCTTGGTCGGCGAGGCCGCCCTTGAACATGCCTGCAGAGGCCGTCCGACTCCCCTCTTTGTGTTTAGAGAAAATAGCATCAAATTCAGCCTGATCCAACATAACCTTTTTTTCCGCTAGTAGGTCGCGCGTAATCTCAAAGGGAAAACCGAGTGATTGATAGAGGTCAAAGGCGAACTGAACAGTTATATCTTTTACCTCAGTTTTCTCGATTTCTTTGAGCCCTCGGTCCAGGGCTTTGCCAAATTTGTCTAACTCGTCCGAGATGATTGTCTGCACGTGGGGAGCAGCGTCTGCACCTATAAATCCAGCGTCTGCATATTCTGTGACGATGGCAGGAATACACTCCACAAAAATCTTTTTGGCGTCGGCACCAAGGATTCTGGCACGGACAGCCGCGCGGCGCAGGAGGCGGCGAAGGATATATCCTTGCAGTTTGTTGGACGGTTCCAGTCCTTGGGCAATCATAAAGGTGGAGGCGCGCAAGTGATCGGCAATCACGCGCATGGGGGACATATATTTACCCTCGTACTTTTTCCCCGAGCTTGATTCGATGATTCGAATCATCGATACAAACATGTCGGTTTTGAAAACATCGGGATCGTTGTTAACTGCAGCAGCAATGCGTTCGAGTCCGCCACCAAAATCGACGTTTTGCTTAGGGAGTGGTACTAACCCCCTCTCTGTTTTGGCGAATTGCATAAAGACCGAGTTGCCAATTTCGAGATAACGGCCACAGTCACAATTAACGTGACATTTCTCTGCTTTAAATGCTGAGTTTTCGTGGAGCTTGCGTTCAGCGCCAAAGTCATAAAATACTTCGGAGTCGGGACCTCCAATTTCCCCAACTGGCATATTGGCAGGAATGCCTGCGCGGCTCCACCAGTTTTTCTTCGCTGGGTAGTAGTGGATATGGTCTTCGGCTACACCTATTTTGCGCCAGATGTCATGTGACTCTGTGTCGCGTGCGGCGAACTCATCACCTTCGAACAGGGTGACATGAAGGCGAGCGGGGTCTAGTCCAATTTCCTTGGTGAAGAATTCCCATACCCAAATAAGCTGATCTTCTTTGAAATAATCACCTAGGCTCCAGTTGCCAAGCATTTCAAACATGCAGGTATGTCGGTTATCCCCCACTTCTTCGATGTCGTCGGCGCGGAAGCTAGGCTGAGAGTCGACGATGCGTTTGCCCATGGAATGAGGCTCGCCTTTTAAGTAAGGCACCATTTGCTGCATACCGGAACTGGTGAATAATGTGGTGGGATCATCGGGTGGCACGATCGGAGCAGCTGGGATCACGGCGTGGCCGCGGTGGGCAAAAAACTCTAGATATTTAGCACGGATGTCACTTGCTTTCATGGGGAATATTGTAGCAGGTCTGGCTTGTTATTCTCTTCCGTCCCATTCAGCATAAAACTTGGTGAGGAATTTTTCCATGTAGGTGTGACGTTTAACAGCTAATTTCCTGCCGGTCTTTGTGTGCATGCGATCTTTAAGTAGGAGCAGTTTTTCGTAGAAATGGTTGATCGCACTACCCTGATTAGATTTGTATTCTTTGGCGCTTTGGTGGAGCACCGGCTTATCATTTGGGTCCCACATGGGGCGACCAACATGACCACTATAGACAAAGCAGCGAGCAATACCGATGGCGCCCAGGGCATCTAGTCTGTCGGCGTCTTGGACAATCATGCCTTCGAGTGAGCGCGGCTTAGTGGTGACACCGGCACCTTTGTACGAAACGTCTTGGATAATCTGTTGGATGGCTTGGATCGTGCTTGGATCCACCTCAAGCGAAGCGAGATACTCTCCTGCGATGCGCGGACCCACACTCTCGTCACCATCGTGAAACTTCCAGTCGGCCACGTCGTGGAGCAACGCACCAAGTTCAACGAATTCTTGATTAGCTTTTGGTTCAGATTGCGCGATCCGTTTGGCCAGCTGCCACACGCGGTAGATGTGCCACCAATCGTGACCGGACCCTTCCCCTTCGAGTTTGGAGCGAATGTAGGTAGCGGTTTGAGTTATGAGGGTCTTGTTCATTACACGTGGATTTTAGCAGAGTAGCAGTTACTTACCGAGGGAGGCACCCATACGTTGAAAAAAGTTCTTTTTGCTCGGCTTTTGGGCAGTGGTAGCATCAGCCACGCGACCAGCTGCATTGTTGATTGTGGCACGGGCAGCATCCATAGTTTTTTGGAGGTCAGCGATTTTTTCTGCCAGAGCCGGGTTCTCCCCTAGCTCCTTGATCGCGTCCCCGGCATTATCTTTGAGTGTTTCTAGTAACTCCTTGCCTTTGTCGGTGTTCATGAGGAAATGGGCGCTTGCGGCACCGGTGACGAGACCGAGTAGTAGTCCGGCCGTGAAGCCGGAGGAGTCGTTGTGATGATTGCCGCAGGTACAGTCGGCCATATTATTTTTTGCTCTTGGGAGAGATTAATTTGGTAACCATACCGATGAGCTGCATCCCGGATTCGAGGCTGGTAAACATATGAGAGAGGGTTGAGGAGCCGCGGGTGAGTGAGCGCGAGAGGAAGCCTACATCTTCGAGGATTGCGTCAGCTTTGCGGAGCGTCTCCTTGGCATCCTTGAGAAGCCCAATAATCTGAACTCCGATGACAATGAGAATTACAGAAACAACGACAATGACAATGAGCAAAATGATTTGGGGCAGGTCCATACCTAGTTATCATATCAATGATAACGAGAAAATCCAATAACCAAATCACAAATTCCAAACGAGATTATTTGGAGACGGTGAAGGTGCGCTCAAGGCGTTGTGTCTTGCCCTCGCGATTCTTGGCTTCTACCAGGATCGAGTGGGTGCCTCCCGGGAACACCATATCTAGGGAGAACTGGCCACTGCCATCTAAGATCACGAGCTGGCCCGCGACCGTAACGGTTGCGTCGGGATCCGCAACCCCTTTGACCGTAATCTTTTCGCCATATGTATCGCCATTTTGAGGCTGTAAGAGACTTAGTTTAGGTAAGCTTCGCCACGCAAATACTTGTACGCCCAAAAACCCAAGGAATGCCAAGATTGCGAGGGTTATGAGGACCACGTTGGCTGTAACAAATTTTGGTTTGACGTCAACAGGGGTCACCATGCCGCGGGGTATAATCTCGCCGCTTTCGCTCAAGGTAAAATCTCGACGAAACATAGCTAGAATCGTATCAGGATTTAAGTAGAGGAATTCGGCATAATTACGCAAAAATCCTTTGGCAAAGGTGGAGGAAGGGAGTGCAGAAAAATCAGAATTTTCGATGGCCCGCAAATACTCGACTTTGATTTTGGTTTTGTGAGCTACATCATCTAGCTTGAGTTCTTTGGTTAGCCGTTTTTCTCTGAGTAAGTCGCCGGCAGTTTTCATACTGCCTCACGGTTTTTCAGTTCTTCCAGGTTGGCAATGAGGATTGAGCGCGGTTTGACTCCTTCGGCTGGACCGATAACCCCGGCTTTTTCGAGCTGATCCATGATCTTGGCTGCACGGTTGTACCCAAGTGACATACGACGCTGGAGATAACTGGTGGAGGCTTTGCCTGCGGCGATAGCTACACCGGCCGCCTCTTCAAATAGTGGATCGCGCTCATTACTAGCTGTCCCGCCATCTTCTTCACCTAGATATTTCTCGGTCACTTCTTCTTGGTACTGCACAGCCTCTTCTCCACTTGATTTGAGAAAGTCTATAAGATTCTTGATCTCTTTGTTGGTTACGTAGGTCCCTTGTATACGCGTGGGAAGAGGCCGGTCGTTGGGGACAAAGAGCATATCGCCTTTGCCTAGGAGTTTTTCGGCACCTGGGGAGTCGATGATCACGCGTGAGTCGATCATCGAGGCCACGTTGAAGGCAATGCGCGTTGGGATATTGGCCTTGATCAAGCCTGTGATGACGTTCACTGAGGGGCGCTGAGTAGCGATAACTAGGTGAATGCCGGTAGCCCGTGCCATTTGGGCGAGACGGACGATCAAATCTTCGACTTTAGACGGGGCCGTGAGCATGATATCGGCGAGCTCATCTATCACAATGACAATGTATTCCATAGCCGTAAAGCCTGATTGTTCGTTAAAGTCTTCGATGTTACGAGCTCCCACCTCGGCAAACATTTTGTAGCGTTTGTCCATCTCTTTTGTGGCCCACAGCAAAGCAGAGATAACTCTGTCGGTCTCTGTAATCACGGGCGTCAATAGATGCGGGATCCCGTTGTAACCTGTGAGCTCGACCCTCTTAGGATCGACCATAATAAAGCGAAGCTCTTTGGGAGAATTGCGGAATAAGAGCGTGCATATGAGATTGTTGATGGCTATCGATTTTCCAGATCCAGTGGAGCCGGCAACTAGCACGTGTGGCATTTTTTTGATATCAGCCATGGCTGGAGTACCAGAGACGCCTAGACCTAGACCCACCGCTAGTCGACTCTTTTCTTTTTTCATGTCAGGGTGATTCATGATCTCGTAGAGAGTGACATACTCAGGGCTCCGGTTGGGAATCTCAATACCTACTAGGTTGCGGCCGGGAATGGGAGCTTCGACGCGAATCTGCCCAGTTGGGGCTGCCAAGGCTAGGGCAAGATCGGTTTGGAGAGCTTTGATTTTGCTGAGTTTGGTACCCTCGGCAATCTTGATGGCGTACTGCGTGATGGCAGGGCCACCGTTGACCTCGGCGACTTTGGCGCGGATACCAAAAGAGTCGAGGGTCGACTCAATAATAGTGGCATTCTCCTTGATGTCACCACGGTCGGCTTTGTTACCTTTGTCGGGTGAGAGGAGGGAGAGCGGTGGGTATTTCCAGATTTTGGTAGCTGCGTCCTCTCCCACCGATTTGATTTGGGACTCAAAGTCTGAATGTGGCCCCTCTTTGCTGTGATTTGGGGGCGCTACAATTGGTGAGAGCACCTCTATTTTGTCGTTGGCTCCAGGGATATTTATTTTGGTTTTGAGTGTGTCACCTTTGAATAGAGGGGGGTTAGCAGGTTTGACTTCTTCACTAGTCTTGCGCTTGAGGGCAGATTTGATTGCTCCAAATGCTCCCACAATCGATAGGATAAACTCTTCAAGGGGTGTATTGGTTACTACCATGAGTCCAATAAGCATGACGGCGAAATAGATGATAAATGCTCCAGCACTTGTGACAAATATGGAAATGGAGAGGAAGATGGTCTCTCCTAGGGTACCAGCTTGCGAGAGACCAAGGAGTCCTGTAAAGACTAGCGTCCCACCTAAAAGAAGTGAGGGGCTGGCAAGCGCCCATTTGAGCGAGGTCATCATCAGGCTAATAGAGAGGAACAAAAAAGGCACAACAAGCATGGTCCAGCCAAAGGCTCGATGCATTACGGAATAGACTGTCGAAAGGACAGCACCTTGTCTCGTGAACGATAAGAGCGTGATAAGGGAGAGAGCGCCAAAACACACTGAGACCACGCTATAGAGGATTTCTTTCCTCAGCTTGAGTTTGAATGGATTTTTCCTTCTGCCACGACGACGACTCATATCTATCCTTCAATGATGATGGGAATAACCACAGGATTCTTACCGAAATGCTGTATAAACAAGCGGCTCATCTCTTTGGAGATCCTATCTTTACTATACATCCTGTCCCTGGTTATGTCTTGTGAACTCAATCCTGTAATAAATTGCTCTTTGATTTTCCTGATCGTCGTCTCATCAATATGACTGGTGGTGATACCCTTCCCGATGATGTCGAGCTCGAGGCGACCACCCGCAGAGGGCATATCTGCCTGTCCGGCAGGCAGGCTCAATACGACAACCACAACGCCCTCCTGGAACATCATCTTGCGGTCCATAATGTGTTCACTATCCTCCGTAATCATGCCGGACTCGATATAGACATTTTTCAGATTGATGGTGTCACCTAAGCGTACAACTCCCCCAGCTTCTATAATAATCTCTTGGTTCTCAGGCATGAGAATACGGTTCTGCGGAATACCCATTTCCAGAGCGAGTTTGCCATACTGGATATTATGGCGGTGAGTGCCTCCTGTGGGCATAACATACTTGGGTCTGGTCATTGCCATGAGCATCATGATCTCTTTGGAACTAGCGTGCCCTGAGACGTGGAGGTCAGAGGCAATGTCGGAGTAGGAGACATTGATCTGGTGCCGGCTCAAAAGATCAATGAGACGGTAGACGTTGTTTTCGTTGCCTGGTATGGGGTCGGCGGAGAAGATGACTTTGTCCCCGGGGTCCAGTGCCACGCTGTGGTGATCGCCGGTGGCAATCTTTTCGAGTGACGAGCCCATCTGACCCTGCGAGCCCGCTATAATTAGACATTGCTCATCCTTGGGGAGTGATTTGATTTTGCGTTTGTCCACTACGAGGCGTGGGGGAATTGTTAGAAACCCTAGTTCGGTTGCGACTTTGACGTTGCGCTCGACGGAAAAGCCAACAAAGGCCACCTTGCGGCCCGTTCGTTTGGCGACCCAAAGCGCTTGCTGGATACGGCTAATGTTGCTAGACATAGTCGTGACTACTACCCGGTTGGTCTCGCCGCGGAACTCCCGCTCAAACGAGTCTTCAACAATTGCTTCGGAGAGTGAGTAGCCCTGCTTTTCTGAGCGTAGACAGTCAGACAGGAGGAGCGTGACTCCCTCGGCTCCGGCGCGGGTCATGGACTGGATGTCTGGCAATTCTTGACCCACGGGAGTCCAATCGAATTTGAAGTCAGAGCCATGATAAATATTGCCATGGGGGGAGCGGATTATCAAATGTTTGGTGTCGGGGACAGAGTGAGTGACGGGGATCATCTTGACTTCAAAGTCGCCAAGCATAATGGGTTGACGGTCTTTGACTACATTTAAGATTTTGGTATCAATGCGAAACTCGCGGAATTTTTCTTTCAGAAACCCGGCAGCCAATTTACTGGCATAGATGGGGATACCCACCCGCAGCTGGGGGATGACGTAGGGGAAGCCACCGATATGGTCTTCGTGACCATGGGTGACGACAAAGCCACGGATTTTACTCTGCTTGTCTAACAAGTAGCGAATGTCGGGGATAGTGAGGTCAACCCCCGAGACACCCTCATCGGGGAAGCCCATCCCGCAATCGACGATAAAGATATCGCGCTCGGACTCATATACATACATGTTGTCGTGGACGTTGGGGGTACCGCCGAGGGGGAGGATTTTGATTATTTGATTGGGGTTCATAACTGCGTTTATTATGCCAGCTTTGGCAGAGAACTGCTAATTACCATCCGATTGGGATCTCGCCGTGACTGAACAAATACTCATTGCATTGAGAAAATGGTCTGGAACCAAAGAAACCTGAGTAGGCAGAAAATGGCGAAGGGTGAGCGGATTTGATGATCAAGTGTTTAGAAGTATCGATCACGGCTCCTTTCTTTTGGGCGTAGGCACCCCATAAGATAAACACGAGGTTTGCTTTTTGGTCGGATAGGACTTTGATCACGGCATCGGTGAAGCGCTCCCAGCCAATATTCTGGTGAGATCCTGGACTACTACCCCTCACCGTGAGTGTGGCGTTGAGTAATAATACCCCTTCTTTGGCCCAGGACTCCAAATCACCGTTTCCTGCGCTTGGCGGATGCCCCAAGTCAGTCTCAATTTCTTTGTAGATATTTTGGAGCGAAGGGGGCAATCTCACCCCCTGATTGACGGCAAAACAGAGCCCGTTGGCTTGCCCTGCGCCGTGATAGGGATCTTGGCCCAGGATCACGACTTTGACCTGATCAAATGGCGTGAGCGCAAAAGCGCGGAAGATGAACTTGGGGGGTGGATAGATAGTGGCAGTCTGATATTCTAACTTCACAAACTCCGACAATTTGACGAAGTATTCTTGATTAAACTCCCCTTCTAAGACTTTTTTCCAGCTGGGTTCGATCTTTACCTGCACTGCTAGTACGCTTTCATGTAGTCTTTGTAGTTAGACATGTCGATTTTGACGCTCTGCACCTTACCCTCAACAATCTCGCGAGCCACGCGCCTGGTGAGTCCGGCAATTGTGCGCTGGAGCGTACGTATACCGGCGTCGTAACCGAGGGGTCGGGCGACCACGGGCCAGACTGAGGGATCGATCGTGAGTTGGGCGGGCAAGAGACCCGCTTCTTTGATCGCCTTTGGCAGGAGGAAATCCTGGGAAATGTGAATCTTCTCTTCGTCGGTATAACTGGGCATTTGGATGAGCTCGAGACGGTCGAGCACGGCGGTTGCCACATTGGTTGTATTGTTGGCGGTTGCGATAAAGAGGACCTGTGAGAGATCGATGGGGTAGTCAAGATAGTGGTCGAGAAAGCGATTGTTCTGTGTGGGGTCGAGTAGCTCGACCAAGACGCCCATGATATCGGCGCGCTCCTCGGCCCCAACCCGATCAATCTCGTCCAGGAGAATGATGGGGTTCCAGGATCCCGCGTCACGGATCGCTTTGATAATCGCACCTGGCTCGGCCTCGGAAAATAGGCGTGATTTACCGCGCAAATCGCGGGCAGAACCTAGCCCACCAAAAGGGATACGGGCAAACTTGCGTCCCATCGTTTCGGCTAGGCTATAGGCAAAGGTGGTCTTGCCGGTACCGACAAGTCCGACGAGGAACACAGCGGGAGCGTGCACGACCTTCTCCCCACCTTGCTCCATGCGCAGTTTGATGGTGGCCAAGTACTCGAGCATGCGGTCCTTGGGTTCATTCATGCCGTAGTGGGACTTGTTCATGTTTTGTTGGGCTATCACGATGTCGAGCTTGTCTTGTGTATAGATGCCCCATGGCAATTCCGTGATCCACTGGATATAGTGGGCAGAGCGGTCGTACTCGGCGGAGTAGACGCCGGTGTCAACCATACGATGGAGACGTGAGAGCATCTCTTCTGTCTTGCCACGCAAATCGTCCGGGAGTTTGGAGGCATCAATAAGAGATTTAAGCTTGGCAAGTTCCGCCGTAAAAGTAGAGGGTTGGGCAGTATCTGTCATGGGTCTATCGTAGCATACCTAGAGGTAACTATTGTGTTGATGCACTTGGGCTGGCTGAGGTTTCGGGACTTGGGGAGGCAGCAACAATAGCGATTGATTTGACGATCTCATCCATTTCTTTGACGATATCAAGATCGAACTTGGCTGGGACGTAGTAGGCAATACCGCCGATATCGGTAGGGGTTGCGAAGTAGGGACTGTCTGACTCTTTGCGGCAGAAGAAGATTGTGGATTTGTCACCCTCGTTCACATTGAAGTAGCGACGCATAATGACGCCACTCCCGGTCGTGAACTCCGTATAGTCTTTGTTGCGCAGATCGCCGGACGAACCCTGGAAGTCGGGACTGTCTTTGAACAAACAGACTGCTTCGCCGATGGGTGCCTGGGTGATGCGGATCTCGTAGTTGTTGCGGTAGATTGAGGTAATGAGCGTATCTTTGCCCACAAACTCATCCTTGACGACCCATGACTGGGGATATTTGAGGGAGAACGGGGGGAAGACGAGACCGTCGATTTTTTGACTGGAATAGTCTCTGAGGTCCTGGCCAAGCTGCGAGGTATCAGTCAGGCGGAAACTGGCCAGGCTAGCACGATAGTCGCGAATGATGGACTCATTGGTGAGGG
The DNA here is from genome assembly GCA_964527065.1 of uncultured Pseudomonadales bacterium. Taxonomy (GTDB): domain Bacteria; phylum Patescibacteriota; class Microgenomatia; order UBA1400; family UBA12108; genus CAJAUT01. The sequence goes on along the minus strand of CAZGNX010000007.1, from coordinate 4,271 downwards.
CGTTCTTGCCGCTAGCGGGAGTCAAGGTAAAGGCATAGTACATATCTTGGATTTTGACATAGGTCACGAGACTTTGGAGTCCCACCGCGGACCACGATTCGTTGCGCTCAAGGGCGTCGTACTCGCCTACCTTGACCTCGCGAGTGGAGGTGGCTTTGATGCCCCCATCCTTGTCCTGCAGAGCCAAGATCTCGTCTAGTGGTGTGATGGTTTTGCGGGCCGTGACCTCAAGTGTGGCAGTATCAAGTGCGTTAAAGAGCGTGAGATCGCCGGAGAGCTGAGAGTGTTTGATCTCTACCCATTTGGGTGGGATCCTGAGCTCGTAGAAGAAGCGGGTGTTAGTATATTTAGGCCACCCTTCTTTGACGGCGACTGAGCTCTCACCTCCCGCTGCCCCGTCAGTTGAGTTGGTAGCTGAGTTTTGACCAAACATGGTGATGGCGAGGGCGATAGAGACGAGGATGACGGCTACCCCGCCGAAGATGTAGAGCAGCTTGGGTGGCTTTGTTGGTTTCAATTCAGGTGGGGTTGTAGGTGGTACTGGATCAACTATAGGCAGAGTGGAGGTAGTAGTAGCGATTGTTTCTGATTCCATAGTTTGATTGTACAAGAGTTTATCTCAGAAGTTAACTTGACTATCTCCCCCTTCGCTCGTTCCGTCGCTCAAACGGAAACAGGGCATGCCTCTGGCCACCTTCCACTCTTCCCAGTCTTTACAGGTGCTTGGGCCTTCTTCTCCTGCACTATAGCTATCTAACAGTTCCCATTTGCCGGTACGGTTATTGGTCCAATACTCAAAATAATCACAGAGATCCATAGATCCTTTGATTGGTAGATCGATACACATTTGGATGAGGTCGTTTGCAAGATAACTTCCAGAAACTTCGGCATTTGCCCAGGTGGGCGGTTTAGCCCCGAGTGACTGTGTGATGGTTGCAAGTTCACTACCATTGGAGATGGGTGTAAGTGGTTGAGTGAAGCGGGTGCCGAGACTGGTGACACAAGTGGCCGGATATGATTCTTGGATACGACTGCCCTTCGCGGCCACACACGACTCGTAGGAATCGATGGATTTGAGAGCGAGGGTTTCGCGGTATGATTTAAATCCATTAAGAGTAATGGCTGCAAGGATGGCTAGGAAGATTATTTTGGTTTTCATCACTCTCAGTTTAGCAGTTTAGCGACGGGGGCGGAAGCCGCCACGATCACCGCCGCGTCTATCGCCGCCAAATCCTCCACGGCGGGGCCCGCCAAAGCCGCCGCTGCGGGGTTCGCGGGGAGCCTCGGGTTTGAGCTGGTCGAGCGGGAGCATCGAAAGATCTGTACGACCCATGTCATCCACTCCTTTGACGTAGACGTGCACTTTGTCCCCAACATGCACAACAGAGGCGGCGTCAGCCACGTACTCTTTTGACATGCGCGAGACATGGACGAGACCTTGCTTGCCGGGCGAGTATTCGACGAAGGCTCCGTAGCCTTCGACACGGGTGACGACACCGTCATATTCTTCGCCGGGTTCGGCTACATGTGTCATACCCTTGATCCACGTCACAGCTTTGTCCATGCCGGTGGGATCAATGCCTGAGACCGTGACTTTGCCTACACCTGTTGAATCATCGATGTCAACTTGGGCTCCAGTCTCGCTCATAATGAGCTTGATGTTCTTGCCACCTGGCCCAATCACTTCACCGATTTTGTCGGTGGGGATCTCGAACTGGACGATCTTGGGTGCGTACTTCGACAGTTCTTTACGCGGCTCAGGAATGGCTTTGAGCATGACTTCCATGATCTCAAGGCGCGCCACTTTGGCTTGTGTCAAGGCCTTCTCAAGCACTTCAAATGAAATACCTTTGACTTTGATATCCATCTGGAGAGCAGTAATACCATCTTTGGTTCCGGCTACCTTGAAATCCATGTCGCCCACGTGATCTTCGATCCCCGCGATATCGGTCAGCACGACCGATTTCTTCCCGTCGGTCATGAGACCCATGGCAATACCTGCGACTGGTTTTTTTAGTGGGACTCCTGCAGCCATGAGAGCCATACACGATCCGCAGACTGAAGCCTGTGAGGTTGAGCCATTGCTACTCATCACCTCAGACACCACTTGGATGGTATAGGGGAAGTCGAGCTCAGAGGGGAGCATAGGCATGATCGCGCGCTCAGCGAGAGCGCCGTGGCCGATCTCGCGGCGGCCGGGAGCACCAAACCTACCTGTCTCGCCCGATGCATAGGGAGGCATGGCGTAGTGGTGGATATAGTGCTTGACCGTCTCGGACTCCATGGTCTCGAGGATCTGACCAAGCGAGGGAGCGCCCAGCGTGGCGATACTGAGCACTTGGGTCTGCCCACGCTTGAACATCGCTGAGCCGTGTGGGCGGGGTAAAATATCTACCTCGGCGGTGAGCTCACGGATCTCTGTCAGTTTGCGACCGTCAATGCGCAGTTCTTTTTCGATCGTGGCTTTGCGCGTTTCCTCACCTAGAACGTCGTGGACGATATCGCCTAGTTGACGGCTGTCGAGCTTCTCGACATACTCATCTTTGAGATTTGCGACAAATCCTTCAATGAGTCCCTCTTCGCTATCTGGCTTGCCGAGCTTGCTGGCAATATCTTTGCGGATCTTTTTGGCCACTTCCTCACGTAGCTCGGCAGGGATACTCTCGACCACGCTAAACTCTTGTTTTGCTTTGCCAATCTTTGTCTGAAGATCGAGAATGACGGCGACAATCTTTTTGATTTCGTCGTGGGCAAATTGCATGGCCTTGAGCGTTTCCTCTTCAGTTACTTCGTTAGCGCCTGCTTCGACCATGACAATGGCTTCGGCAGAACCAGTCACAACCAAGTCAAGCTTGGATGATTTGCGCTGTTCGTAGGTGGGGTTAGCGATATACTCCCCTTCAATCATACCGACGCGGACGCCAGCAATGGGACCTTCCCAGGGAATATCGGAGATAGTTAGTGCAGCGGAGGCAGCCACGAGTCCTGGCATGTCGGCGTCGTTTTCGCCGTCAGCAGATAAAACGGTAGCGATTACTTGGACATCACGTTTGACGGCTTTGGGGAATAAGGGGCGAATGGAGCGGTCGATGATGCGGCCTTTGAGGACGGCTTCGTCGGACGGGCGGCCGTCACGTTTGACCCAGCGGGAACCTTTAATTTTGCCACCGGCATAGAGCTTTTCGGCAAAGTCGACGGAGAGCGGGAAATAACTTAGAGTCGTATCGTTTTTGCCCATCACGGTGGTGACGTGCACCATGGTCTCGCCATAGGTGACGAGGATTGCGGCGTTGGCTTGCTCGGAGAAATTGCCGTATTCTAACTTGAGATCTCTACCACCGACGTTCACGGATACAGAAGTAATTTTTTTCATGAGACTATAACTGGCTATTTCGCGAGACCTAGACTCTTGACCACCGTCTTGTACCTATCTTCCACACTGCTACGCAGGTAGTTGAGCAGGCGACGACGTTTGGACACCATTTTGAGGAGTCCGCGGCGAGAGTGATTGTCCTTTTTGTGAAGCTTCAAGTGAGCAGTGAGCTCCTTGATGCGCTCAGTCAAGAGGGCAATCTGTACCTCGGGAGAACCAGTATCTCCTTTCGTAGTTGCAAACTTTTTAATAATAGAGGTTTTGTTGTCGGCTTTTAGCATAGCTGGGGTGTATTGTAGCCGATTAGGCGTTATCTGGCAAGGAAGAATTAGTTAATTGATTTGCTGACGTTAAAAATCTTGGGTTCGAGCCAATCTTTTTTAGGAGCTTCCGTGGCTGGCGAGACGGGGGCAGCGTGGTCGACGATGGGCATGTCGGCGATGATCTTGGCCTGGGTGACGGGGATGGTGGGTGTCTGGCGGCGGGCGCCGGCGCGGTATAACACTGCAAGTGCCTCAAAAGTGTCGGCGGTCATGTTGGGGCTTGAAAGTCCCCCCGTAGCGGCTTCTATCCCTTGCATAAGATTATTGGCAATGTCGATATCCAAGGGCAGTCCAAGTTCTTTGAGGAGTGCGGTCACTAACTCGGCATTACTAGAGCTTGGGTCTGTGATGTTAATCGTGCCGAAAGTGCCTACTTGGTTGCTAATGTTTACCAATAATTCTTTGGAAAAAAGTCCAACTTCTTTTTCCGCCAAACTTCCCACATCTTTGAGATCAGCGGCGCCAATGATTATGACGAGGTCTGCAGCGGCACCGGAAAAACTAAATTTGACATTGTCTGCAGTTATGGGTGGCACACCCCCTGCGGGGTTGATGATTAGATTCAGGTGCCCGCC